>QMLK01000130.1 GCA_003646705.1 Deltaproteobacteria bacterium
CCTCTCGCCCCCTTCGATCAGCAGCCCCCTCACCCTTCGAGCCTCCCCTTCACCACCCGTTTGACCCCGGAATAATCCCTCCTCAGCTCGATGCGGGAGAGGCCCGCCTCCTTCAGGATTCCTTGGACCCCCTCGTCCTGTCCTTCACCCACCTCGAGGACGAGCCACCCCCCTGCCCTCAAGTACTGCCGGGCCCCGGAGGCGATCCTGCGGAAGTAGAGGAGGCCATCGGGACCTCCGTCCAAGGCCTCCAGGGGCTCGAAGTCCCGTACCTCCGGATCGAGCCGCAGGACCTCCTCGGTGGGCACGTAAGGGGGATTGGAGACGATGAGGGAGAAGGGCCCCCGCTCGGGGAAGAGGTCGGCCTCGAGCAAGACCACCTGCCCTGAGACCCCGTGCAGCTCCACGTTCTGCTGGGCCAGCTCCAGGGCGTAGGGGGACTTCTCCGTCGCCCAGATCTCGGCCCCGGGGAGCTCCTTGGCCAAGGCCACGGCCACGGCTCCGCATCCCGTCCCTATCTCCAGGATCTGGAGGGGAAGGGGGGCCTCTTTCGCGGCCTTGAGGGCCTCCTCGACCAAGACCTCTGTCTCCGGCCTGGGGATGAGACAGGCGGGGCTCACCTTGAAGGACAGAGACCAGAACTCCTTCTGTCCGGTGATGTAGGCGATAGGTTCCCCTGAAGTCCGCCTCTGGACCATCTCGCGGAAGGCCTTGAGCTCCTCCTCCCTCAAGGGCCTGTCGTAGTTCATGTAGAGGCCCACCCGATCGACGCCCAAGAGGTGGGCCAACAAGACCTCTGCATCGAGGCGAGGGCTCTTGAGCCCCTTCCTCTGGAAGAAGTCCGTGGTCCATTGAAGGACCTTGAGGACCGTCCACCGCTTTTGCTCGAGCACGGCCCTCAAGCCTCCTCCGCCCTTCGCAAGGCCTCGGCCTGGTAATGGGTGATGAGGGGCTCTATGATCTCGTCCAGCTCCCCCTCCAGGACCTCCTCGAGGCTGTAGAGGGTGAGACCGATGCGGTGATCCGTCACCCTCCTCTGGGGGAAGTTATAGGTGCGGATCCTCTCGCTGCGCTCGCCCGTGCCGATCTGACTGCGTCGTTCCTGACTGATCCTTTGTTCCTGCTCCCTCCTCTTCAACTCCAAGAGGCGGGCCATCAGGATCTTCATGGCCTTGGCCTTGTTCTTGTGCTGGGAGCGTTCGTCCTGACACTGTACGACCAGGCCCGTAGGGAGGTGGGTGATCCTCACCGCGGAGTCGGTCACGTTGACGTGCTGGCCCCCGGGGCCCGAGGCCCTGAAGACGTCGATCCTCAGGTCCTTGGGGTCTATCTCTACCTCCACCTCCTCCGCCTCAGGTAACACCGCCACAGTCACCGTAGAGGTGTGGACCCTCCCTTGGGACTCCGTCTCCGGCACCCTCTGCACCCGATGTACCCCGCTTTCGTACTTCAGCCTGCTGTAGGCTCCCTTCCCCTCTATAAGAGCGATGACCTCCTTGAAGCCCCCCATGCCTGTGGGGTGGTGGCTCAGGACCTCCACCCCCCAGCCCTTCCGTTCCGCGTACTTGCTGTACATGCGGAAGAGGTCGGCGGCGAAAAGGGCCGCCTCTTCGCCCCCGGTGCCGGCCCTGATCTCCAGGACCACGTTCCTCTCATCCCTCGGGTCCTTGGGCAGCAAGGCGACCTTGAGATCCCTTTCGGCTTCGGCCCGCTCCCGCTCCAAACGGGCCAACTCCTCCTTGGCCATGGCCCGTATCCCCTCGTCCTCATCCTCCAAGAGGGGGCCTATGGAGGCGATCTCCTCTTCGATGGCCTTGAGGCGTCGGAAGGGCTCCGTCAACCTCTTGAGCTCCGCGTGCTCCTTGGCGTACCGCTGGTAGAGCTCGGGGTTCCTTATCACCTCGGGATCGACGAGGAGGCCCTCCACCTCCCGAAAGCGCCTCTCCACCTCCTCGAGCTTCCTGAGGAGTTGCTCCCGCACGGGAGGTCCCCTCCATCCCCTTCAGTTACTGCTGCTCCAAGAACTTGCGATACTTCTTGGTGAACTTCTCTATCTTGCCCGCGGTGTCCACCAGCTTCTGTTTGCCGGTGAAGAAGGGATGACATCGCGAGCAGATCTCCACCTTGTAGTCCTTGCGGGTCGACTTGGTCTTGAAGGTCGCCCCACAGGCACAGGTGATGGTGATGTCGTGAAGCTCTGGATGGATCCCCTTTTTCATGGCTCGCCCTCCACAAAAATTCCCCCTTTCAGGGGCTTCATACCCCTTAATTCTTAACATCTTTTGCCCCTCCCTTCAACGTCGAGGGGCAACCCTCACTGGTTCATGTTGTCCAGGAACTCCTTGTTGGAGGAGGTCCCACGGAGCTTATCGAGGAGGAACTCCATGGCCTCCACGATGTTCATGTTGGTGAGGACCCTCCGCAGGAGCCAGACCCGATGCAGGGTCCACTCGTCGAGCAACAGCTCCTCCTTCCTGGTGCCTGAGCGGTAGAGGTCCATGGCCGGGAAGATCCTGCGGTCGGCCAGCCTCCTGTCGAGCACCAGCTCCATGTTCCCCGTCCCCTTGAACTCCTCGAAGATCACCTCGTCCATCCGGCTGCCGGTCTCGATGAGGGCAGTACCGATGATGGTGAGGCTGCCGCCCTCCTCTATGTTTCGAGCGGCCCCGAAGAACCTCTTGGGCTTCTGCAGCGCACTGGCCTCGATCCCCCCGGAGAGGACCTTACCGCTGGAGGGGACCACGGCGTTGTAAGCCCTGGCGAGGCGGGTGATGCTGTCGAGCAGTATGATGACGTCATGTTTGTGCTCCACCAGTCGCTTGGCCCGTTCGATGACCATCTCGGCCACCTGGACGTGCCGCTGAGGGGGCTCGTCGAAGGTGGAGCTGATGACCTCGCCCGTGACCGTGCGCTCCATGTCCGTCACCTCCTCGGGGCGCTCGTCGATGAGGAGGACTATCAGGTGCATCTCCTTGTGGTTGGCCATGATGGCGTGAGCTATGGACTGGAGGAGCATCGTCTTCCCGGCTCGAGGAGGGGAGACGATCAAACCTCTCTGCCCCTTACCTATGGGGGTCAGGAGGTCCATGACCCGGGTGGAGTAGTCCTCTGGGTCGTACTCCAGGTTGATCTTCTCCATGGGGTAGAGGGGGGTGAGGTTGTCGAAGAGGATCTTGTCCCTTGCGGCCTCGGGGTCCTCGTAATTGATCTTCTCGACCTTCAGCAAGGCGAAGTAGCGCTCGTTCTCCTTGGGGGGTCTCACCTGCCCCGAGACAGTGTCCCCCGTCTGCAGGTTGAACTTCCTGATCTGGGAGGGGGAGACGTAGATGTCGTCGGGGCCGGGCAGGTAGCTGTTTTCGGGGGAGCGGAGGAAACCGAAGCCGTCGGGCAAGATCTCCAGGACCCCCTCTCCATAGATCACCCCGTTCTTCTGGGCATGGGTTTGGAGGATCGCGTAGATCAGATCCTGTTTCTTCAGCCCAGCGGCGTGCTCCACCCCCAATTCCCTGGCGATCCCCATCAGCTCGTTTACCTTCTTCCTCTTCAGCTCGGTTAGGTTGAGCACCTCCATGGCCATGCCTCCCTGCCTTTGCTTATTGGTTGGACCTCCTGATCGCCCTGAGGACCCTTAAGGTCTGTTCCCTCGTGTACTCCAAGGGCCCTGCGTTGTTGATGATGAAATGGGCCTGGGCTATCTTCTCCTCCAAGGGCCATTGGGCCCTGAGTCTCTGTTCTGCCTCTTCCCGAGAGAGGCCATCGCGCCTCCTCATGCGCTCTATCTGTAAGGGGCGAGGGGCGTAGACCACGATGACGTAGTCCACCTTCCGGTGATCGCCCCTTTCGATCAGCAGGGGGGAGTCTATCACCACATCCCCCTGAGCCCTCCTCAGCCGATCCTCTATCTCCTCCTCGATCAGAGGATGCAGGATCTCCTCCAGGCGCTTCCTCTTGGAGGAGTCCGAGAATACCAGCCTCCCCAACTTCCTCCTGTCCACCTCTCCTCCGTCCCTCAGTATCCCCTCGCCAAAGGCCTCCACCACCATCCTGTAGGCCTCTTGTCCTCTCCTCAACAGAGACCTCGCGATCTCATCGGCATCTATCACCGTAAGGCCCTCCTCGCGGAGGAACCGGGCCACCACGCTCTTGCCCGTACAGACTCCCCCCGTCAGGCCGAGCACCACAGCCCCCATAAGCGCCCTTTCCTATCGAAGCCCCTCCGGGCCCCCAAAGCCTTCAGCTCCATCCGCCCTTCGGGTTACCGCGCAGAGAAAGACCTCAGCTTATTAGGAGGGAACCTATATGTCGAGGTTCTCCACCTCTAAGGCGTTCTCCTCTATGAACCTCCTGCGTTCCTCTACCTGTTCCCCCATCAATACCGAGAAGACCTCATTGGCAGCCACCGCGTCCTC
>QMLK01000131.1 GCA_003646705.1 Deltaproteobacteria bacterium
AAGGACATCCCCGACACCATCTCCCAGGCCCACGGGGCGGCAGCCCGAGCCACCCAGTTCTTCCACCAGGGCGAGGTGATAAAGGAGCCCCTGGTGGCGGAGGTGGACCATGAGGTCTGCTCGGGCTGCAGGCTCTGCGAGGCCGTCTGTGCCTTCGAGGCCCTGAGGTTTGACCCGAGGAGAAGGAGCATGTCGGTTCTGGAGGCGGCCTGCAAGGGCTGTGGGGCCTGCGCTGCGGCCTGTCCCTCCGGGGCCATCGCCCTGAGACACTACCGCTTTGAGCAGATGCTGCCTTGGGCAGAGGGGATGTTGGGGGGATGAGGTGAGGGACTTGCTCGTAGGCGCGGTGGACATGCATGTGCACTGCGCCCCGGATGTGGTGCCGAGGAAACTGGGAGTCCTTGAGCTCGCCGAAAGGGCCAAGGCCGCGGGGATGCGGGCCGTGGTCATCAAGAGCCACGCCTTTTGCACCGCCCCCTTGGCCAAGGTGGTGGCCGAGGCCACAGGTTTTGAGGTCTTCGGCGGCTTGGCCCTGAACGACCCGGTGGGGGGGATCAACCCCGAGGCGGTAAGGGCCGCCATAGCCCTGGGGGCCAAGGTGATATGGATGCCCACCCTGTCTGCCCGAAATCACATCGAACGACTGAAGGGGGCCCCGGCATACCTTCGGAGTTTGGGTGGGGGAGGGAAGGGGATCTACGTCATAGATGCCTCAGGGAGGTTGCGCCCCGAGGTGATAGAGGTGATGGAGCTTGTCGGGGAGGCCGGGGCGGTGTTGGCCACGGGGCACCTCTCCTTTTCGGAGGTCTTGGCCCTGGCCGAGGAGGCCCAAAGGCGGGGCCTCAGGAAGCTGGTGGTGACCCACCCCGAGTTTCACATAACCTCGATGACTAAGGAGCAGCAGAGACAACTGCTCCCCTTCGGGGTCTATTTCGAACGGTGCTACTTCGCGGTCACCCAACTGGGGCAGGGCCTTGACCCCTCGGTGATCGCAGAGGACATCCTGGAGACCGGCCCCCAGAAGACTATCCTCGCCTCTGACCTCGGACAGGTCGGGAACCCTGACCCCTTGGAGGGCCTTGAACGGTTGCTCGAGGCGATGCTAAGGCACGGATTGTCCGAGGAGGACCTCCGGCTGATGGTCGTTGACAACCCCCATCGGCTCCTTGACCTGCGCTGAAAGCCTTGCAAAGACCTGCTCTTTTGGGTATATGCTATAGCATATAAAATCTAAATCTTTGAGGAGGTGGAGGATGTCCTGGGGAAGGAAGATGGCTTTTTTGGTAGTGATATCCCTCGGCCTGCTGTTCCTCGTCAGCGCAGCCACAGCGGGCCCCATCACCTTGAGGTTCGGCTGGTGCACCTCGGCTGGTCCTACTGACCCCTATGCCATCGCCGCTCGGCAGTTCAAGAAGGCCCTGGAGGAGTTCGCCCCCGGTCAGTTCAACGTGGAGCTCTACCCCAACAGACAGTTGGGGGACGAGAAGGAGATGCTGGAGGGGCTGAGCTTCGGGACCATAGACATGGCCGTCATCACCAACTCCCCCATCTCTCGAATCGCCCCTCCCTTTCAGGTCAACGACATGCCCTTCATCTACGCCAACGAGGAACAGGCCTATAGGGTCCTCGATGGCCCCATAGGGCAGCAGCTCTTGAAGACCCTGGAGAAGAAGAACATCATCGGCCTGGCCTTCGCCGAAGGCGGTTTCCGTCAGATGATCAACAACGTCCGACCCATCTATCTGCCCAAGGACGTAGCGGGGATCAAGTGGCGCGTGATGCCCAACCCTGTCTACATCGAGATGTTCCGGGCCCTCGGTGGCAACGCCGTCCCCATGCCTTGGGGAGAGGTCTTCACGGCGGTGCAACAGGGCACCGTCGACGGCCTGGAGATCCCCATTGCGGTGATCTACAACAACGGTTTTTACGAGGTCTGCAAGTACCTCTCCCTCACCAACCATACTTATTCCGCCCTGGGGATCTTGATAGCCAAGCGCACCTATCAGAAGCTCACCCCAGAGCAGAGGGAGGCGGTGCGGAAGGCGGCCATCAAGGCCTCCCGTGAGGAGCGGCGGATGAACAGGCAGAACGTGGCCAAGCTCATCGAGAAGCTCAAGGCGAAGGGTATGAAGGTCAACGAGGTCAAGGACTTCAGCGCCTTCCGCCAGAAGGTCAAGCCCGTCTACGACAAGTTCCGCTCCAGCATCGGCGAGGAGCTCTTCGAGCGGGTGCTCGCTGAGGTATCCCGCTGATCGCAGAGGGGGCCGACCCCGAGTCGGCCCCCCTGAGTCCCAAAAGGGCTATGGCAACCCTGCTCAGACGGCTAAGTGACCTCTGTGCGTGGGTCACCAAGGCCATGGTGGTCCTCTTGGCCGTGGCCCTCATCCTCTGTCTGCTGATAGCTATCTTCTTCCGTTACGTGGTGGGGCAGGCCCTGTCCTGGCCCGAGGAGCTCTCGATGTTGCTCTTCGCTTGGCTGGTGTTGCTCGCGAGCAGCCTCGGCGTAAGGGAAGGGTTTCACGTGCGGCTGACCGTCATCTTCAACCGTTTCCCTCCCCTTCTGCGCAAGGAGATGAGCTACAGCATCATCTCCCTCATCATAGCCTTTGGGGCGGTCCTCTTCTGGAGCGGCCAGGACCTGGTGGTGCGCACCTCTGGCAACCTCTCGGCCACCCTGGGCTACCCCCTTGAGATCATCAACAGCTCCGCACCTGTATGCGGGGTCCTAATCGTGATCCACGGCCTCTACCGTCTCTTGGCCATCGCGAAGGGGGAGGTGGAGTTGTGAGCCCTGCGGCTTGGGTACTGACCATAGGCTTCCTGCTGTTGCTCGCCCTGGGGGTACCCATCGTCTTCGCCATAGGGATATCGTCAGTGGTGGCCATGTGGCTGCTGGGGATCGACGTGGTGATGCTCGCCCAGAGGATGGTGGCCGGCACCCAGTCCTTTGCGCTTCTGGCCATCCCCGGCTTCATCCTGGCCGGGGACCTCATGACCGCTGGGGGGCTCTCCTCCCACCTGATAAACGTGGCCGACCGCCTGGTGCGGCATGTCAGGGGAGGGCTCGGGATGGTCTCGGTGCTCTCCTCTATGTTCTTCGCCTGCCTCTCCGGTTCCGCCCCGGCCACTACGGCCACCGTAGGCTCCATCATGATCCCCGAGATGGAGAAGAGGGGCTACAGCCGCCGCTTCGCCACCTCGCTGGCTACAAGCGTCGGCCCTCTGGGACAGATCATCCCCCCTTCCATCCCCTTCATCGTGTGGGGGGTGATAGCGGAACAGTCCATCACGAGGCTCTTCCTCTCGGGGGTGATCCCGGGGGTGGTGGACGGTTTGGCCTACATGGTCGTCTGTTACTTCGTGGCCAAGAGGCTGGGGATCCCCAAGGAGCGGCGTGCCTCCATCAAGGAGGTCATCAAGGCCGCCTATGAGGCCAAATGGGCGCTGCTGGCCCCTGTCATCATCCTCGGGGGGATCTACGGGGGCGTCTTCACCCCCACGGAGGCCTCCATGATCGCCGTGGCCTACGCCCTTATCATCGGCCTCTTCGTCTACAAGGGGCTCAAGCCTTCGGAGGTCCTCCCCATCGTCTGGCGCTCCATGCGGACTACGGCTGTGGTGATGTTCATCATCGCGGCGGCCTCGGCCTTCTGCTGGCTTCTGGCCTACGAGCGGGTCCCCGCACGGCTGGTGGGCCTCATGCTCAGCATCTCGGAGAGCAAGGTGGTGATCCTGCTGCTTCTCAACCTGATGCTGTTGCTCATCGGGGCGGTCATGGACAACATCGCCGCCATGATCATCTTGAGCTCCCTCCTCATAGACCTCGGGGCACGACTGGGGATCGACCCCATTCAGCTCGGTCCCATCGTGGTGATCAACTTCGCCGTGGGGATGGAGACCCCTCCTCTGGGTTACTCCCTCTTCGTGGGCTCTGCCATAAGCGGCTTGAGCATCGAGGAGATCGCCAGGGGGATGTTACCCTTCTTCCTGGTGGATGTGGGGATGCTGATGCTTGTGACCTTCGTCCCCCCGGCTACCCTCTGGCTGCCCAAGCTCGTGCTGGGCTGATCCCCTTCCCTCGATCCCTCCGGGCCGTGGTATACTTCCCCCGTGGCCTTTGAGGTCCTTCAGAGGGAGAAGCGGCCGCCAGCCCTTAAGCGATGTTCCTTCGGGTGCCTCCAGGGGCTTCACGCCTTGAACGTCACCAATGGCTGTGGCCACTGTTGCGTTTACTGCTACGCCAGGGGGTATCAACAAGCCCCGCCCAAGGGACAGGTAGAGCTCTACGTGAACTTGCCTGAGCTGCTCGCCGAAGAACTGGACAACCCCCGGAGGAGGGTCCGTCCTTGCCTGGTGGTCTTCAACACGGCCTCGGATTGCTTCCAGCCCCATCCTGAGGTCCAAAGG
>QMLK01000132.1 GCA_003646705.1 Deltaproteobacteria bacterium
ATCTCCTTGCTGCCGTGGCACTCGAAACACTCGTCCTTCTCCACCGCACGGAGCCCTCCGCGAGGGCAGAAGATGAAACAGAGGACAGCGAAAAAAAACAACCCTTTCGCGACCCTTTCCATGCCTCCCTCCTTGTGATTTTTGTAACATAGTGCTCGCTTATTGTCAAGCTATTGGCTATTTTGTATCTCTTCGAGGCATTGCCTTGAGGAGGAGCCTTGAAGTTAAGGGGGGCAGGGGTTATCCTTAAGATACCCCTCCGCGAGGAGGGGGTTTTTGTAAGGATCATGAGGCGATTGACCAGGAGAACCCTTGAGAGGTTGGAGAGCCGGTTCCTGGAGGGGATTGGGGAACCAGAACAGAAGGGCTTTGAGCCCTCGCCCTTCCAGAGGAAGGCCCTGGCAGCCCTCCTCCAGTACAGGGACGTGATCGTGGTGGCCCCTACCGGCAGTGGCAAGACGTGGATCGCCATCGAGGCCATGGACCGCTTCCTCGCTGAGGGGCGAAGGTGTTGGTACACCACCCCCCTGAAGGCCCTCTCGAATCAGAAGTTCGACGACTTCCGGCGACGCTTCGGCCCCGAACGGGTCGGCCTCCTCACGGGGGAAAGGCGTGAAAACCCCTCGGCCCCCCTCATAGTGGCCACCACGGAGGTGCTGCGCAACGTCCTGTATCGGGGCGAGGGGGGGCCGGACTTCGTGGTCCTGGACGAGGCCCACTACCTGGGCGATGAGGACCGGGGGACCACATGGGAGGAGGTGATCATCCTTTCGCCCCCCGAGAGCCAACTGCTGCTGCTGTCTGCCACCATCTCCAACGTAAGGGAGCTGGCCGGCTGGATGCGGGAGGTGAGGGGGGAGGAACCGCAGGTGGTGAAGGCCGATGAGCGGCCTGTGCCCCTCCGTTACGGCTTCCTCGCCCCCAGGGGAAGGGTCCTGCCCCTTGAGCCGAAGCTGGTCTCGAAGGTGCGGCGCTCGGGCAAGCGCCCCTCGCCCGAAGGGGTCCTCGACCTACTGGAGGAAAAGGGGCTCCTTCCGGCCATTTGGTTCCTCCCCAGAAGGAGGGACTGCGACCTGGTGGCCTCCCGTTTCGGACGCCTCCGCTGGAGGGGAAGGGAGGAGAGGCGCAGGGTCTTCGAGGAGGTGGCCCGGGGAGATCCCTATCTCTGGAGCCATCCGCTCCTGGAGGCCCTCATCGGTGCGGGGGTGGCCTCCCATCACGCCGGGCACCTCACCGGCTGGAAGGTGGCCGTGGAGAGGATGTTGGCCAGGGGGTTGCTGCGAGCGGTCTTCGCCACCACCACCTTGGCGGCCGGCCTCGATGTACCGGCCCGCACGGTGGTCTTGACGGCCTTGGGCAATGGCGGAGACCACCCCTTGACCGCCCTCGAGTTCCAGCAGATGACCGGGCGGGCAGGCCGCAGGGGCAAGGACAGGGTGGGGTTCGTGCTGCTGATCGGCCGCTCGCGGCGGGACCTCTTCGAGGGGATGGAGCTGGCGGAGGCGGAGCCTGAACCCCTCAGGTCCTCCTTTCGCCTCCAGTACTACCAGATCCTAAACCTCCTAGATCGCTATGACCTCGAGGAGGCCACCGGGGTCCTCCAGCAGAGCTTCCTGCTGTATCAGATCCGCTCAGGCCGTAAGAGGGAGAGGGTCCAGAGGGGGCTCCTCAGGCAGTTCCGGCGGCGGGCCGACCTGCTGAAGGGGTTGGGGTACCTCGACGAGGATTACGGTGTTACCGAGGCGGGGCGATGGTGCCTGCTGCTCAGGCACGAGTACTCCCTCGTCTTGGCGGAGTTGATCAGGCGGGACCTCTACCGAGACCTGAGCGCTGCAGCCCTGGCCGCCTGGGTGGGGTCCTTGTCCACGGAACGGGCCCCGAGGCGGCTTATAGAACCCGTGGACCTCAGGCCCCTGGCAGGGGTGATCTTCGAACTCGAGGGCCTGGAGCGGAAGATGAGGATACCGCCCATGGGCTTGGCCGAGCTCTTCCAACCCCATGGGGCGCCATCTGAGGCCAAACGACGAGCGGCAGCCGTCAGGGCCTGGGCCGAAGGGGCGGATTGGAGGGAGCTGGCCTACGAGGCGGAGATGGAGGAGGGGGATCTGCAGCGCCTGATGCTACAGACCGCGGAACTCCTCAGGGAGATGGAGGACCTTCCCTTAGGGATAAGCACCTTGGCCAGGGAGGCCCGTCTGAGCCTGCTGCGCTCCCCCATCCTATGATCGGCAGCCTCAGGCGGGATACAGGTCATCGAGGAGGCCCTTGACCTTCTCCGCCGAAGAGAGCAAGGCCTCCCTTTCGTCCGGGGGGAGGGATGTCTCCAGGACCCTCTCCACCCCCTGAGCCCCCACCACACAGGGGACGCTTACCGAAAGGCCCTCAAGGCCGTACTCGCCTTGCAGCAGGGTCGAGACCGTGAGGACGCTCTTTTCGTCCCTGAGCACAGCCCCCGCTATCCTCGTCACCGCGAGGCTCACCCCGTAGTTGGTGTAGCCCTTGGCCTCTATTATGTGGTAGGCAGAACGCCTCACCGCCTCCTCGATCTCACCCCTAGCCTCAGGCATGCATCCCTTGGGGCAGCCCCTGCAGAAGGTCTCAAGGGGGACCCCGCCTATGTTGACGTGGCTCCATAGGAAGACCTCGCTGTCGCCGTGCTCTCCTATCACATAGGCGTGGACGCTCCTCGGGTCTACTCCGCAGCGACGGCTCAGCTCGTAGCGGAACCTGGCCGAGTCGAGCACGGTGCCCGAGCCGAAGACCCTCCCGGAGGGACCTCCCAACTCCTTGAGGACCACGTAAGTCATCACATCCACCGGGTTGGTGATCATCAGGACCTTGGCCTCCGCCACCCAGGGCCTCAGGGCCCTGATGATGCTCCTGCATATCTCAGCGTTACGGGCGGTGAGCTCCGTCCTCGACTCCCCAGGCCTCTGTCTCGCCCCTGCGGTGACGACGATGAGGTCAGACCCCGCGCAGTCCTCATACCCCCCTGCTGCAATCCTGGCCGGTGGCGTGAAGAACAGGCCGTGTCCCATATCCATGGCCTGCCCCTTCGCCCTCTCCTGATCCAGGTCGACGAGCACTATCTCGGTAGCGAGGCCCGAGAGCTGAAGGGTATAGGCTATGGTGGCCCCCACATCGCCGACCCCGATGATGCTCACCTTGGGCATGGCCTCTCCTCTTTGACCAATCCTTCGATTTGACGATATATACAATCTTGACGTAAGTCAAAGCCTTTTCCCTCCGAGGGGGAAAATCTCTTCGATCGGGACGATGGCCATCCTCCAAGAGGCAGCGGAGATACTGAAGGGGCGGCTCGGCGACGAGTACTCCAGGCTCACCTTAGAGCGCCTCGTCACCGGCCTCTTCTTCACAGGGGTGAAGCTCTCTGACGGCTCCGGTGGCCTCTGTTTCACCCCGATTAGGGACATCCCGGAGGCGGTCTGCTGCCCCAGCTCCGCCGGCAGGGTCTTTGACCCGCGGCGGACGAAGGGCATGAAGGTCGATGAGGTCTTAAGGGCCCTGTCCTCCCCCGAGCCCATGAAGGTGGCCGTGGCCTTGGCTTCACTCAACGCCCTTCACGCCTCCTGTCTCCGGAGGGGACTCAAGGGGGATTACCATCTGGAGCTTGGGGTCGACGCCCAGGACAGGATCACCCTCCCTTATGGTGCCTCCGTGGCCGTGGTGGGGGCCTTGGTGCCGGTGCTGAGGATGCTCAAGGCGAGGGGCGGCAGATGGTGGGTGATCGAGCAGGACCCCCGGACCCTGAAGGGGGAGGAGCTGGAGCACTTCGTGCCGGCGGAGCAGGCCTCTGGGGCGATCTCCCAGGCCGATGTCCTGATCGTCACCGGTGCTACGTTGGTGAACCATACCCTGGAGGGCATCCTACAGAGGGCGAAACCGAGGGCAGAGATAGCCGTCATAGGCCCTACCGTCAGCTTCAGCCCCGAACCCCTTTTCGAGCGAGGGGTCAGGATCGCAGGCGGTATCTTGGTCAAGGACGCCGACGGGCTGCTCGATGTCCTCGCCGCCGGGGGCTCGGGCTACCACTTCTACGGGGAGCTGGCCGAGCGGATGGTCATGAGGAGGTGAGGGAGCCACCCCCTCGTACCTTACCCCAGGGCCACATCCAGGGCCATCATCACGGCGAATCCCACCATGGCCCCGGTGGTGGCGAGGTCTGCGTTGCCCCCTCGCTGGGCCTCAGGGATCACCTCCTCCACCACCACGAAGATCATCGCCCCGGCGGCAAAGCTCAGGGCGTAGGGCAAGAGGGGAAGGGCCATCATCACGAGGGCGGCCCCTATCACCCCCGCTGCAGGCTCCACGGCCCCGGAGAGCTGGCCCAAGAAGAAACTCTTTGCCCGCGACAACCCCTCCCTCCTC
>QMLK01000133.1 GCA_003646705.1 Deltaproteobacteria bacterium
CCCTCTACCTCCTCCTTGCGTGCCTCTTTCTGGCGGTCGCTTCGCCCCTTTACCCCTTTGAGACGAGGGTCGCGAGGGTGATAGACGGGGACACCGTGGTCACCACCGAGGGAAAGGCCCTCCGTTACCTCGGCATCAACACCCCCGAACGGGGAGAAGCCTTTTACGAAGAGGCAAAGGTGGAGAATCGGCACTTGGTGGAGGGCAAAAGGGTGCGCCTGGAGTTCGAGGAGGGGCAGAGGGAGGACAAGTACGGCAGGTGGTTGGCCTACCTCCATGTGGACGGTGCCATGGTGAACGAGGTGCTCCTCCGCAAGGGCCTCGCCCACCTCTTCTGCATCCAGCCCATAAAGTACTACCGCAGGTTCCTCACCCTCCAGGAGGAAGCCAGAAAGGAGAAGAGGGGCATCTGGGGGGATCGACCCGGCCCCCTCAGGATCACGAGCCTCCACGCGGATGCCCCCGGGGACGACCGCTTGAACCTCAACGGAGAGTACGTCAGGATCTGTAATATCTCACCCGCCCCGGTGGATCTCAGGGGCTTCTCCATAAGGGATCGCTTCGGCCACACCTACATCTTTCCAGGAGGGGTCCTCCGACCGGGCCATACGGCCCTTCTGCTCTCCGGCAGCGGAAAGGACATCTTGGAAGGGCCCGAACTGAGGTTCTACTGGGGCAGCCCCTACCCCATCTGGAACAACAAGGGCGACACCGCCTACCTCTACGACCCTCAGAGGAGGTTGATCTCCCGCTTCGAGTACAGGCGCAGGAGGTGACCGGGACCAGCTTGATGGGGCCCTGCGGCTCGGGCATAATGTCGGCATGATCGACGACCTCCTCCCCCTCGTAAGTCGCCCTTCCCGCTACATCGGCAAGGAGGTCAACACCCACCGAAAGGACCCTGCGGTGGCCAAGTTGCGCTTCGCCTTGGCCTTCCCGGACCTCTACGAGATCGGGATGTCCTACGTGGGGCTCCACCTCCTCTACCACCTCCTCAACTCCTTGGAGGGGGTGGTCTGCGAGCGGGTCTTCAGCCCGTGGTTCGACATGGAGGAGAGGCTCCGCTCGAGGGAGATCCCCTTGATGAGCCTGGAATCGAGGATCCCCCTGAGGGAGTTCGACATCATCGGCTTCTCGCTGCAGTACGAGCTCACCTACACCAACGTCCTGAACATCCTCGATTTGGGCGGCCTGCCCTTGCGGGCCTCTGAAAGGGACGAGGACCTGCCCCTGGTGATCGCCGGGGGGCCTTGTGCCATGCAGCCAGAGCCCCTGGCGGAGTTCGTGGACGCCTTCCTCCTGGGGGAGGCCGAGGAGGCCCTGCCGGAGATGCTGAGGGTCTATCGGGAGTGGAAGGAGGCCCGTGGCACCAAGGACGAACTGCTTGCGGCCCTCTCAGGGATAAAGGGGGTTTACGTCCCCTCCCTCTTCTCGGTGGACTACGACGAAGAGGGCAAGGTCAAAGGGATCCACCCCCTGAAGGAAGGCTACGAGGAGGTACGACGTCGGGCGCTTCAGCGGATCGACTCGACCCCCTACCCTACCCATCCCATCGTCCCCTTCGCAAAGGCGGTCCACGACAGGCTGAGCCTCGAGGTCGTGAGGGGCTGCTCCAGGGGATGCCGCTTCTGCCAAGCGGGCTTCATCTATCGCCCCCTGCGGGAGAGGGACCCCCAGGTGCTCCTGGAGGTGATAGACGAATCCCTGAGGAATACGGGCTACGACGAGCTGTCGCTTCTGGCCCTGAGCGTGGGGGACTGCACGTATCTTCCCCCTCTGGTGAGGTACCTGATGGCTCGCTATGGCCAGGAGAAGGTGGCCCTGTCGCTGCCCTCCTTGAGGGTGGGGACCTTGGCCGAGGACCTCATCGAGGAGATAAAGAAGGTCCGCAAGACCGGCTTCACCTTGGCCCCGGAGGCCGCGACCGAGAGGCTCCAGAGGGTCATCAACAAGATCGTCCCCGAAGAGGAGGTCCTCTCCACGGCCAAGAAGGCCTTCGGGGCCGGGTGGCGGCTCCTGAAGCTCTACTTCATGGTGGGGCTCCCCACCGAGGGGGAGGAGGACGTGAAGGAGATCCTGCTGCTCTCCCGCAAGGTAGCCTCCCGCGGCGGCCATGTAAACGTCAGCGTCTCCACCTTTGTGCCCAAGGCCCACACCCCCTTTCAGTGGGAGAGGATGATCGACCTGGAGGAGATCGCCGAACGGCATAGACTGTTGAAGCGGGAGCTGCGGGGCAGGCGCCTGCGCCTCAAGTGGCATGACCCCAAGATGAGCTTCCTGGAGGGGGTCTTCTCCCGGGGTGACAGAAGGCTCGGGGCGGTATTGCTCGAGGCCCACAGGAGGGGATGCCGCTTCGACGGATGGACCGAGCACCTCAAGTGGCCGAAGTGGCAGGAGGCCTTCGAGGCCGCAGGCCTCGACCCCAAATTCTACCTGAGGGAGAGGGACGAAGGGGAGATCCTGCCGTGGAGCCATTTGAAGACGGGGGTGAAGGAGGACTACCTCGCCTCCGAAAGACAAAGGGCCTACCGAGGCGAGACCACGGAGGAGTGCAGGCCGAGCTGCAGGCGTTGCGGCGTTTGCAGAGACGGGGAGGAGGTATCCTTGGCTGCCCCCTTCACCCCCCCACCCCTGCCGAGGGGGGTGAGGGAGGTGGTACACCGCAGGCCCTGGGTGAAGAAGATCAGGGCGAGGTTCCTCAAGCTTCAGCAGATGCGTTACCTGGGACACCTCGAGATGGTGGACGCCTTCATCAGGGCCCTGCGGAGGGCCGGGGTACCCTTGAGGTACTCCGAGGGCTTCCATCCCCTGCCCCGCCTCGTCTTCACCAATCCCCTGCCCGTGGGGGTGGAGAGCCTGGCCGAATTCGTGGATGTGGAGATCTCCCGCTACATACGCCCTGCCGAGTTTCAAGAGCGGCTCAACGCCCAACTGCCCGAGGGCATCAAGGTGGTCGAGGCCTGGGAGATGGCCTTCAAGGGGGGGAGCCTCCCCAACCTCTTCAGGGAGGACGTGTTCTTGGTGCCCCTTGAGGGGTGGTCCGGGCCGGAGGAGGCCGAGAGGACCATCAGGGCAAAGGTGGAGTCGGGACAGCTCCTCTTCGAGATAGAGAAAAGGGGAAAGCAGAGGACGGTGGACCTCCTCTCCTTCATCGAGGAGATCAAGGTGGTGCCCCTTGAGGCCTTCTCCCCTCTCGTCCCCCTCCCTCCGGATGTACCGCCCTTGGGGGAGCTACTGGGCGAGGGATGGGTCCTCAAGATGAGAGTGAAGAAGGGGCTGAAGCCCTTCTACCTCCTTCAAGCCCTCTTTGACCTCTCTCAGGAAGAGGCGAAGCTGCGGCGGGTCCTAAAGGTGGAGTCCCTGCCCCCCCTCATCTGAGGGGCTACATCTTGTACTTGCCGAAGACATCGGGACCCAGTTCCTTCAGCCATCGGTCGAACTCGCTGGAGCCCTCCACGTCCTTCTTCTCCTTGAGGATCCCGAGGTCTTCGGCAACCTTGAGGACCTCTTCGGTGCAATAGATGGGGGCCTCGGTCCTCACGGCCAGGGCGATGGCGTCGCTCGGGCGGGAGTCGACCTGGACCTCCTCGCCGTTCACCTTGAGGTAGATGAGGGCGTAGAAGGTGTCTTCCTTCAACTCGGTCACCACGACCTTCTCCACCTCCACCTTGAACTCCTCGAGCATGTTCTTGAGGAGGTCATGGGTCATGGGCCTCGGGGTGGGCACCTTCTCCATGCCGAGGGCGATGGCATTGCCCTCCATGACGCCTATCCAGATGGGCAGTACCCGTTCCCCCTCGGGGTCCAGGAGCACGATAACGGTGTTGTTCATGTTGGGGTCGAAGATAAGCCCCAGGATCCTCATCCTGACCATCTCCTTCATGACGCACCTTCAAAAAGGGTTTTATCCATTATCCCACAAAGGGAGGCGGGAAGCCAACCCCAGGCCCCTTACAACCCCAAGCGCTTGAGCCCCTCTATGGCCTCCTTCTGCTCCGGGCTCAGGCTCTTGGGGACCCGGACCTTGACGGTCACGTAGGCATCGCCGCGGCCCCCTCTCTTGAGGCGCGGCAACCCGAGGCCCTTCAACCTCAGCTTCGCACCGGAGGGGGTACCTGGAGGGACCTTTACCACCTTGGGACCGTCGAGGGTGGGAACCTCGATGGTGGTGCCGAGGCAGGCCTCACTGAAGTTTATCTCGCGCTCAAGGTGTATATCGTCTCCCTCCCTCCTGAAGAGGGGATGGGGCAACACACGGACGCGGACGTAGAGCGGCCCGGGGGGACCACCGCCGAAGCCCGGAGCCCCCTTCCCCGCGATCCGCAGCTTCTGGCCGTCGCGCACCCCCGGGGGGATCTTTACGG
>QMLK01000134.1 GCA_003646705.1 Deltaproteobacteria bacterium
GCTTCTCCGCAAAGGAGGCCGAGGTGTGGCCCTCCGGCACCCTCAGCCAGAGGTAGAAGGTGGCCTTCGGGGGCCTCACGTCAAAACCCAATCCCTTGAGGCCCTCGACCAGGATGTCGCGGCGCCTCCTGAGGATGGACCTCCACTCATCGGCTTCGGGGTCCGCGTCCAGGACCCAGATGCCGGTGCGCTGTATGGCGTTGAAGAGCCCTGAGTCCACGTTGCTCTTCACCTTCCCCAGACCCTGCAGGACCTCGGCGTTGCCCACCACGAAGCCGATCCTCCAACCCGTCATGCGATAGGTCTTGGAGAGGGAGTGAAACTCCACCCCTACCTCCTTGGCCCCGGGGACCTCGAGGAAGCTCGGCGGGGGGACCTCGAAGTACAGCTCGCTGTAAGCGGCATCGTGGCAGAGCACCACGTCGAACTCCTTAGCGAAGGCCACCGCCTCCTGGAAGAAATCCTTCGAGGCCACGGCCCCCGTGGGGTTGTTGGGGTAGTTGAGGAAGAGGACCTTCGCCCCCCTGGCCACGTCCTCGGGGACGGCGGCCAAGTCCGGCAAGAAGCCCCGTTCCTCCTTCAAGGGCAGGGGGAAGGGGCGTCCCCCGGCCAATATGGTGGAGGCCCGGTAGACGGGATAGCCGGGATCTGGCACCAGGACGTAGTCGCCCGGGTCCACGAAGGCCAAGGGGAGATGGGCTATCCCCTCCTTGGAGCCGATGAGGGCCATGACCTCGCTGCGGGGGTCCAGGGCCACCCCGAAGCGCCTGCCGTACCATCGGGCCACCGCCTCCCTGAAGCCGAGCAGCCCGTCGTAGTCCGGGTAGTGGTGGTTCTCGGGGACGGCCACCTCTTCGGCCATCTTCCGGACCACCCCTTGGGGGGTGGGCAGATCCGGATCGCCCACGCTGAGGTCTATCAGGTCTACGCCCTGTTCCCTCAGGGCCTGCTTCTTGCTGTCCAGTTCCGCGAAGAGATACCGCGGCAGGGCCTTGATCCTCTCGGAGAACTCCATCCCTCCCTCCTAAGCCTTGTTTTATGGCCCCTGTATCGTTATGATGGGGCAGACCCCTTTATAGTTGCAAAGGTCCAAAAAGGCAAGACGAAGATGGTCATCTCCCTGTCCACCGGAAGCCTCTATCATCTGCCCCTTCAGGAGATCTTCGAGATAGGACGGGAGGCGGGCTTCGAAGGGATGGAGGTCCTGATCGCTGAGGGCTTTTCCAAACGACACCCCTTAGATGAGCTCCTGCGGCTCTCAGAGGAGGTGCTGCCCGTCAAGAGCATCCACACCCCCTTTTTGCGCTTTAGGCACTGGCGGGGGAGAATCTCATCGCTCAAGAAGGCCGTAAAGTGGGCGAAGGAACTCGGGGCTGAGGTGGTGACCTTTCACCCCCCCAACTGGCTCAACTTCGAGTTCCGGTTCTGGCAGTGGATGAGGTGGGTCAAGGACTTCCAGGCGGAGGTGGGACAGGGGGTAGCTGTGGCCATAGAGAACATGCCCCTGGTGGGCTCAGAGGTCCGCTTCTGCGGCTACTTCTGGTCGAAGACCGAAAGGCTCCTGAAGTTCGCCCGGGAGAAGAACCTCTACCTCACCTTCGATACCACCCACATGGGGACCAGGAAGATGGACATCATCCCGGAGTTCCTCGCCTTCTACGAAACGGGACGGGTCAAGAACATCCACTTCAGCGACTGGAGTCCCTTCCGCGAACACCGCTACCCGGGCAAGGGACTGCTGCCCCTCAGCAGGTTCCTCAACCTCCTGGGCAGGATCGGGTACGGGGGACTGCTCACCGTGGAGCTCACTCCGAAGGACCTGCCCAAGGAGAGGGATCAGATAGTCGCCGCTCTTGAGGCCTTGACCAGCTACATCAAGGCCCTCCCGGAGACCCCCCTCAAGGCATGGAGGAAGGGATGAAGGGCTACATCCAGGTCGTCACCACCACCTCTACGAAGGAGGAAGCCCAAAGGATCGCCGAGGTCCTCCTCGAGAGGAGGCTTTCGGCCTGCGTCCAGATCCTAGGGCCCATGGAGAGCACCTACTGGTGGGAGGGCAAGAGGGAGAGGGCCGAGGAGTGGCTCTGCCTCATCAAGACCAAGGATGACCTTTACCCCCAGGTGGAGGAGACCATAAGGGAAGTTCATCCCTATGAGGTCCCCGAGATAATCGCCCTACCCATAACGGCCGGCTACAGAGGCTACCTCCGGTGGATGGAGGGGGAGCTGAAAGGGGGCCAGACTTGACAGGCGAGGCCCATCTCGGTTAAAGAATGTCCGGAGGTGAAGGAAGGTGGCGAAGAGGAGTAGATCGGTCCTTAAGCGCATCAGGCAGAACGAGGAACGCCGTCGCCGCAATCGCCATTACAGGACGATGGTCAAGAACATCGTCAAGAAGGTGAGGGCCGCCGTCGAGTCCAGGGACCTCGAGGAGGCCAGGGCCCTTCTGCCCGAGGCCGTATCCATCATCAACAAGGCGGTCGCCAAGGGGGTCCTCCACTGGAGGAACGCCTCGAGGAAGGTCTCCCGCCTCAGCCGTATGGTCAACTCCCTGCAGAGGCAGAGCTCGGCCTCTTAACCGCCGTAAAGAGGGCTTAAAAGGGGTTCAAGAGGAGTTCTTCGAGGAGGAACTTCCCCGTTCCACCTCGTCTCTTCAAGCGGAGGTCTACTTCATGGAGCCGCCTCAGGGCCTCCACCAGCTTTGGGTTGGCCTCCCTCTTTATGCGTTCCCTCAACCGCCAGGCGATGGCGCCGAGGATCTTCGGGGACGGCTCCCCCTGGACCCAGATCTTCTCCAGCACCGCCAGGCCTCGCCTGAGATCCCCTCCCTCCATGGCATCCACCAGCTCGAAGACCGAGGCCACCCTCACGTCGGCCACCACCTCCTGGACGTCCCCCTCGTCCACCACGCCCCCCTCCCCCTTGAAGAGGGCGAGCTTTTCCACCTCGTTGCTGAGGGCCATGAGGTCATCGCCCACCAACTCCCTCAGCAGGGCCAGGGCCCCGGGGGAGATCTTCATCCCCTTTTCGGCGGCGAAACGCCTTATCCAGTAGAGGACCTCCCCTCGGCCAGAGGGGGTGAGGTCGTAAAGCCACTCCTTCTGGCCCCTCCGAGGCCAGCACCTGCCCGATGCGGACAGGATCAAGACCCCTTGGGGGTTGGGGCCTTCGGCGTAGCGCTGCAAGGCCTCCGGAAGGGCCCTTTCGGTCAAGAACCTCTCGGCCTCCCTGACCACCACCACCCTCCTCTTGGCCATGAAGGGAAGGACCCTGACTGACTCCGCCACCTCCTCGGCTGAGGCCTCGGTGGCCGAGAGGACCGTCAAGTTGAGGCCGCGCTCGGGGGGCTCCAAGGCTGCCTCCACAATCATCCCCTCAGCCCTCCGGCGCAGGTAATCGTCCTGTCCCACCAAGAGGTAAAAGGGCCTGAGTTCGCCCCTCTCCAGCTCCCCTTCGAGCCTCAGGAAGTCGCTGGTCATCGGTCCCATCTTAAGACATCCCCCCAAGGGGAGACAAGGGATGAGGCCCGATCAAGCCTCGGGTTTGTTTCAAAGGGCTCAGGCCTTCCTGATCCGACAGAGCAATCGCCGACATCCTGAGCCGCCGATCACCGGATCGAAGTCGTCCCTCAAGGAGGTCAAGACGTTGACGTTGGCCTCCCATAGCCTGCGCTGCTGGTCGGGTTCCTCTGGGAGATACCAGTGCCCCTCAGCGCACACCACCCTGTCGTGAAGCCCGGGCGATATGTGGACCTTCCTCTTCACCCCTTCATCCCTGTCCGGCACCTCCAGGATCACCCAGTCCCCCTCCTGGAGCCCTAAGGCGGAGGCAGCATCGGGGCTGATCTCTATCAAAGGATGGGGGTGGAGTCTCCTGAACTTATCGATCTGGAGCCCCAGCCCGTGGTAGAAGGGCAAGGACCTGGTACCGGTTATCAGTATGAAGGAGTACTCCTTGAAGAAATCGGGAGTGGCGTAGGGGCCGGGACTTGGCTCCCTATGGACGGGCAGTGGACCGTAGCCGTGGCCTTCGAGGATGGTCGAATAGAGCTCGACCTTGCCCGAAGGGGTGTTGAAGCCCTCCTTCCCATCGGGCCGCAACATCCCCTTCTCGTACTTCCGCTCTATGTAGGGGTTGACGACGTAGCCGACCCCCACGAAGTGGTCGAAATCCAGCCCCAGAGGCGACAGCCGATAATCGAGATAACCCCTGTAGTCCTCAAAGGGGACCTTGTCGTCTTTGACACATTGCCCCCGTTCTGCTCGAGGACCTTCCTCACCAAAAGCCTTGCTCCTTCAGGGGAAGTCCTCCTCAAATCGTGATATACTTTACCCACGGCTGCCCTCCCATCCCTTGA
>QMLK01000135.1 GCA_003646705.1 Deltaproteobacteria bacterium
ACGTGGAGTCTGTGGTGAGCTACAAGTGCAACCCCGCCGACTACACCCCGACCCAGTGCAAGTTCCGCATGAGCCTGAACGTGGAGGACAGGCGTGACCGGAAGGTGTCCAGCTGCAGGTGGGAGGTACTCGCCGGCAAGGAGGTCATCCACAGCATTTCCAGGCCCGGCGGCTGCGGCGTCCTGAGGTACACCTTCCAGGACGGCGGAAACTACTCCATCCGGCTGACCGGCACCACCAAGCGCGGGAAGGAGTTCGAGCTCGTGCTGCCAATCGACTTCGATGCCCACAAGGAGGCGGAGCTGGTGATCCAGTCACGCTACCGCGGCCACAACAGGCCGCCCGTGACCTGGAAGTTCTACTACAAAGTCATGTCCGAGGATAAGCGCCAGAGGAAGCTCAGCACAATCGCCTGGACCATTACCGACTCCAGCGGGCAGGTGGTGTGCACGAGCTCGCAGCCGAAGTGCATGTGCACCTTGACGTCGGCGGGCGAGTACACCGTCAGGGCCGAGGGCGTGACAAGGATAGGAGATCCCGTGGAGGCTGAGACCACCATAACAGTAAATCCGAATCAGCCTCCACAGGTGGTCTCCTTCGTGATCAAGCCCGACCGGCGCAACCCTCTGAGAATCAAGCACTCCGCGAGGGTGAAGGACTACGACGGCAAGGTGAGAAAGATCACTTGGGACTTCGGAGACGGCAGCGACACCTACGGGAGGCCAAGCGGTGCCCACACATACGCCGAGCCGGGCACCTACGTGCTCACGCTGACCGCGTGCGACGACTCGGGAGACTGCACGGTCCACCAGGAGGAGGTGACCGTGGGAGCTCAATAACCCTGTGAAAGGAGGTGCAGTGATGCGGAAGCTAGCTGAGTGGTTGAAACCTTATCTGCCCATGCTGGTGATGGTCGCCGTGATGGTCACCCCAAGGCTGCTGCTCGCGGGAACCGACACCACTTTTGACGACGTGAGCACCATGTTCGGAGACTGGATCAGCGGGTCCCTCGGCAAGACCTTCTCCATCCTGGCACTGACCGTGGGGGCAGCCATCGCAGCCATCAGGCAGAGCTTCATAGCGCTGTTCGCCGCAGTGGGGGTAGCTGCGGCCGCCAACGTGGGCCCCGGAATCCTTGAGGGAATCATAGAGGCCACCTTCTGAGAACCGAGAGCGGCAGGGGGACCCCCCAGCGGGGTCTCCCCTTCCCCGCGAGGGCGGACCTCGCCATGAGGAGAATCCTCACGGGACCCTGGGTCAGGGCCACCTCCTTCATCCTGGCCCTGCTGCTGTGCGGGGCTCAGCCCGCCGCCGCCGACCTGTCAGGCAGCATAAGGGAGTACTATCAGGAGTGGAGCGGGATGATGGCAACCACTGCCCCCGGGTACTACGAGGGGCAGACCAGGGGCTACATGGTCGGCGGCAGCGTCATCGTCAAGTTCCCCCGGAAGTCGGTCGATCTGCTGTCCATAAACCCTCCCAGGGTCAAGGCAGGCTGCGGCGGGATCAAGCTGTACGGTGGGGCCTTCAGCTTCGCCAATCTCGAGGAGTTCAAGGACTACGCACAGGCTGTCCTGCAGGACGCCGTTGGGCTGGTCTTTGAGCTTGCGCTGCAGCACCTGACGCCCAGCGTTGCCCAGGCGTTCCGCCACATCCAGAACCTTCTCGAGCAGGCGAAGAAGTACCTGTCGGACAGCTGCTACGCGGCCCATGCCCTCGTCAAGCCACTCGAGGGGATACTCGGGGAGGCGCTCGGCGAAAAGGTCTTCGCGCGGCGACTGGGCGAGGAGATGAAGGACTCAGGCGAGAGCGTCGACGCCAACGAGGCCAGGCGGAGGATTGAAAAGGGCGAGGATGACAGCCCTGAGAAGAGGCGGAAGCTGAGCGTCAACGTCGCCTGGGCCGCCCTGAAAAACATACCTGGCAGCGACCTCTTCGGGTCCGGCAATCAGGGACGGGAGCTGGTGATGTCCTTCACGGGAACCACCATCATCGACTACCGGAACGGCTTCGAGAACCCGGAGATAAGGACGTATCTCAGCGACATCGACTTCGACAAGCTGCTGAACGGCTGGGAGGCTGGTGACGTTCACGTACTGCGCTGTGTGTCTGATTACGAAAAGTGCCTGGATGTGACGGATTCCACAGCTCCGGCCTTTGAGGGTCTTAACGAGCTGGTGATGCAGAAGCTCGTGGACATCGTCAACAAGGTCGAGAGAAACAAGTTCCTCTCCGAGGACGAAACGGCCTTTCTCAACTCGGTGACGTTCATACCCCTGCGCAACTACCTGCACGCCGCCTCCCATGCCGAGGGCGGCATGGCCGTGGTGGTGCTTCAGACCGCGCCCATCATCGCAGGATGGCTCGCTGTCAACTACTACAGCGAGGTGTACCGCATCGCCCGGCAAGCGCGGGCGGACCTTCCCGGAGAGCACAACGAGCCCGACGAGTACAGAAAGCTCTTGGAGCACCTGCGGGAGAACCTCGAGCTGGCCATGCAGAAGTTCTCGAATATCTGCAAGACCCAGCTCGCCACAATGGACGCAACTCTCACCGTCATCAGGACGATCCATGAGATGGCCCCGGGGCTCGGGAGGAACCTTGCCTTCCAGGCCCGCAGTGAGCTCTTCGCCCTGAAGCGAGGTGAAACCTGGCCATGAGGATCCCCAGGCATCTCGTGGCACTGGCGGTCGCCCTGACAGCGGCCGCCTTCCTGTTTCCCCTCATCGCAGCGGCAACCACGCCCATCCCACAGGGCACCCGCATCGAACCCCCCTCCGGCGCCGTCTGGGAGGTCTACTGCTACGGCAACGGCCGGACGATGGCAGCCGTCTTCGAGGGGCTAAGCATGCTGCTGATGGCCGGCACGATAGGCGGACTTGTGAAGCTGGCCGCCTTCATCGGCCTGGTGATCTTGATCGGCTACATGGCGATAGGACTGGCGATGGGCGGCTTCAACCGCGTCTACATATCGCCGTTCACCGGCCTGGCCATGCTGGCCTTGGCCTTTTTCGGCTTCACCGCCAGGGCCGACATTGCCGTCGTCGACAGGAACTCCAGCTACTACGAGGTGATACAGGACGTCCCATTCTTCATCGCGGCGCCTGCGCACATATTCTCCCGAATGGGTGACAAGCTCGCCGAAGTGGTCGAGCAGGCCATCCTGCCCGTGCTCACCACAGAGGAGGAGCTCGCCTTCAGGATGCATGGCTTTGGGATTGGGCCGGCGACCCTTCAGTCCACCATCAACGTTCTGCCCAAGGACGCTGAGTTCCTCAGAGCCCTGGCCGTCTACACCCAGGAGTGCGTCAAGCTGGACATGGAGAGCGTCTACGGCACCAAACGCGACTGGAACATCGTCTTCGCAGCTCAGGATCTGGACGATCTGTTCGGTTCCGAGCTCAACTGGGCGGAGGTCACCATCGACCTCGATGAGTGCCCCGGGATCAGCGGTGTGCCCACCCCCTGCTCGATAGTCTGGTCCTCGTGCCTCAGACCAATGCTGTTCGCTGAGCGGGGAACTGTCATGGATGAGCTCGAGGAGGAAATAGCCAACGGCCTGGGGCTCCAGCCCCACGAGTACAGGAACATCCTCAACGAGATCGCGGCCAACTTCCTGGGGTACACGTCCGTGCAGGCGAATCACCTTCTGGCGGCATCGGTGGCCGCGAGCGTGATGGACAGGACACTCTTTCAGCACCAGGTGGGTGAGCTGGCGTACGGCTACGCAGTCTATCAGGGCGTGACCACCTGGGAGGCCATAGGGAGGTTCATAAGGGACCTCCTGCCGGAGATCCGGACGATCCTTGAGGTTCTGCTCTACAGCTTCAGCATATTCGTGCCCTTCGTGTTCTTCTTCTTCCGCATCAGGACCCTGATGACCTACCTTGCCTCGATCCTGTGGATCCAGCTCTGGCCGGTGGCCTACGTCGTGGGCAACTTCATCGCCCTGCAGAAGCTCCTGCCTCTGGAGAGGATCACGGAGCTCTACGGCGTGGGGCTCTACGCCCTGCCCGTGCTGCACGCCCAGGCACAGTACGCCCTGGCCTCCTCTCACCTGCCCGTGCTCCTGGGGATCATGGTCCTGGGAGGGGTGGTGTACGGCGGGGAGTACGCCCTGATCCGCGGCGTGGTGCAGGCCACCGGGCACCTCAGCGCCACCGCCACGCAGGCCGCCGGTGAGGCCGCCGCTGTCGAGAGGGTGGCCGCGAGGGCCGGTGTCTGGCAGAGGGCGATGTACCAGAGTCAGCTCACAGGGGAACCGGTGGCCACCGGGGGGATTGCCGAGATGGCAGCGCGTGCCGCGTTTTTCGGACCGAAACCCTACAGCTTCTCGGATCCGGTCCTCGGCGCGGG
>QMLK01000136.1 GCA_003646705.1 Deltaproteobacteria bacterium
CCATCTGGATCAGGACCGAAAACTGCACGCTCTGGTTCAGCCGCCCTGCCGGCACGCCCCCCGATTACCAGCGGGCCCTTCCCAAAAAGGCAGCCACCAGGCTGGTGGCCAGCGCCGACGAGCTCATGGTCGCGGCCCGCCTGGTAGGCCACGCAGGCGGAAACATGGTCCTGATCGTCTCCGATGGAACGGCAAAGGTGGAGTCCACGCACTCAGACATCCGGGTCAACCTGCAGCTCCAGAACTGCGAGCCCGTCGCCGAGATGCGGACCATCGTGAATCCCCGCTACCTGGTTCAGGCCCTGCAGAACGTGGGCACTGATAGGGTTATCGTCAAGCAGAATGACAGCCTGGAACCCCTGGTCCTGTTGCCACGCGTCGACGACAAACCCGACAGGATCTTCATCATCGCGGTGATCTGCCTCGACTGATCAGCAGCCCTCAGCCTCTTCCTCCACCAGCGACACAGCACCGACCCAAAGGGAGAAGGCCATGCTCAGCACAACGCAGGAGGAGATCATCCAAAGCCCTCATTCGCGCCTCAGGGTCGTCGCCGGCCCGGGCACGGGAAAGACGCTCGTTCTCACCAGGAGGATCGCACACCTGGTGAGGAACGGGACCGATCCCCGCAGAATCTGCGCCCTCACCTTCAGCAGAAAGGCGGCGCTGGAGATGAAGGCCAGGATCTTCCAGCTGCTGCCCCTGACCGCATCCAGGGTCCACGTGTCCACCTTCCACTCGCTTTGCTTCTGGATCCTGGCACGGCACGGACTGCTGCCGGACCGGCGCCTCACCACCGGAGTGCTCAAACGGGAGCTGCTGCAGCAGCTCGCCACCCGGCACCAGTGCGACATGCCGCCGAGGAGGATCGCCCTGGAAATATCCAGGGCCAAGAACCGCGGCATAGACCCTGAACGCTACCTTCAGCTCGCCGGGGACCGCACCGCGGAAAAGGTCGGCCTGGTGTACCGCGACTACGAGCAGCTCAAAAAGCTGCCGGACTACGATGATCTAATCCTGCGGGCGTGCCAGCTCCTCATGCACGACGGACACAGGGTCAAAGAGAGGTTCAGCCACATCCTGGTCGACGAGTTCCAGGACGTGAGCGATGCCCAGTACCAGCTGCTCAAGCTCCTGGTCGCATCCCCGGGGACCTCGCTTTTCGCCGTGGGAGACCCCGCACAGTGCATATACCAGTGGAGGCTCGCAAACCCCCGAAAGATGGAACAGCTCGAAGACGACTTCTCAACGCACACGTTCCACCTGCTGGAAAACTTCCGATCCGCGAGGAGAATAGTTGAGTGCTCGAACCTGGTGCTCAAGCGCATAGCCCCCAACAGGCCCCGTCTCAGGAACGTGCAGCGGTCAGAGGGCAGAGTGCTGGTGGCTGAAGTCCCCACCGAGCTCCATGAGGCCGAGTGGGTCGCCACAAAGATCGAGGAGACCCACCAACCGGGTGACTGCGCCGTCCTTGTCCGGTCCAATGCGCAGATGGAGGAGATCGAACGCGCCCTTGCGCGGAGGAAGATAGCCTTCTCGGAGTTCCACAACTTCTACCACCGGAGGGAAGTCCGCACGGTCCTGGACATCCTCCGTGCCATAGATGACCCGGAACACCACGTCAGGCAGCTGGTGCGCTACTCAAGACTTCTCGACCCGTACCTGGGCAGGGAGTTCGAGGATGAGCTCAACCGGCACCTGCAGAGGCAGCTCGGCCTGTTCGACGCCCTGGGCGCTGACTTCAGCAGGCGCTACATGGCGATTGGTGCGGAGAAACTGCGCCAGTTCCTCCAGAACCTGCGAAAGGTCCAGAGGAGGCGCGGCGTAGCAGGGGTCATATCTGAGCTGCGCCGAACCCTCAACCTGGACGAGAACCTCCTCTGGGATGATGAACCCCAGGAGCCCGAGGAGGAGACCATCGTTGCCAGAAACCTGAACCGCCTTACGGCCATGGCCGAGGACTTTCGCACCATCCGCGAATTCCTCGAACATGTCAGGGCCCAGATGGCGTCATCGGGACGCCGGGGGGCCGTAAACATCCTCACCGCCCACCGGGCCAAGGGGCTCGAGTTCAAGCACGTCTGGGTGCTGGGCGTCGCCCGCGGACTCTTCCCCCTGGAGCGCGAAAACGAGGACGAGGAATGGAGGCTGTTCTACGTCGCCATCACCCGGGCCAAGCACACCCTGACCATCTGCGCCCTCAAGTCCCACCGGGGCGAACCGCTCTCGCCGGCCCCCTTCCTGGAACCCATACTGCAGCCCGAAGGCGCAGAACACTGCAGCAGCCGACTCCGGAGACTGCTAAGAGCGATCATCGGGAGGTGAAAGACTGCGAAGGAGACGGTGGAACAAGCAAAACGACTGGTTCACCAGTTGCAGAAACTGCGGAACCGCATTGAGCAGAGCCTCTTCGAGAGCCTGCGGCCCCTCTCAGATTCGCCGTGAGGCCCCCCAGAATCGCCTCTGAGCGGTTCTTTCACCGCGGGGGATAAAGTATCCCCCCCGTCCAGAAGACGGCTTTGAGGCCGAAATTTGACGATAACAAAAAGCCTCAAATCAGCCTCCTGTCCGGAGATCCCCCGTGGTCGTCAGGGCCGCGTGCCCCAGGCAAAGGCTTAACACAGCTGACCACCCCAACACACACAGGAGGTGACACCATGCCCGGATTGCGCTGTCCCCTCTGCGGTGAGGTGAGCCCAGCCAGGGACTGGACACTGCTGGGCTCGGTGGCAAACCAGGTGCGCATATTAAGGTGCGACTGGGATATCGAGGAGGACCCGCACGCGGAGTTCTTCATCAGCCACATGCGGTGCCCGAAGTGCCAGAAAGAGTTTGAGCTGCCAGATAAACAGCAGTTTTCCATCCCACACCATGAGGTCGAGTCAGGGACCTACCTGAAGAGGCTGAACACTCTCATCGGGAGGTGATACCAATATGCGCACCTGGAAGTTCAGGACACACCTGCCGGAAGAAGCCCTCCTCGAAGAGTGGAGGCAGTTCCAGGAGCATGAACCCGTGGGCCGAAAGTGCCTCCTGTGGACCGACGGGAACGTTGCCTGCCTCGAAGCGGAGGACACGTCCCTTGAGGAAGAACGCAAGGTTGCCGAATTCATAAGGAGAGTTCTGTCTCCGGGGAACAGGGCCCTCATCATATCGTCCGATGAAGACGGATACACAGGCGGGTGGCTCGTGTGTGATAAGGGCGTGTTCGAGGTGGTCGCGGAGCTTGCCGTGCTCCGGGACGGAAGGAGAATTCCCCTTCATGAGTTCATCTGACGCTAAAAAATGGGGAGGTGATCCAATGGTCATAGTGTGCACTGCCTGTGGAGCCGTTCTGAGGCCGGAAAGAATCCTGATGCACGGCTACCGTGGGACAAACGTCACCACAACGGTGGACGGCTACTGGGAGGACTGGGACGATCAGTTCTTCGAGATAACGCAGCTCAGCTGCCCCGAATGCGGAGAATCGGAGGACCTCGAAACGCCCGTCAACCCACCGCCAGTGCGCATGGCGGGAATTATATGTAAGTGGGACCTCCAAGAAGGCCTGAAAATGGCCCTCCGAAATTCGTCCCTCTTCCGCACGGAGATGCAAACGACTCGGGAGGATGAGTGATGCGCTTGGCAGCGGCTCTGTTGGTGGCACTGATGCTCTGTGCATGTGGACCCAGGCAGAGTGTGAACGTCAAGGTGAACCCCACTGTGCCACCCGGTCACTTCCACAGGGCATGCAGCAGCAAAATCCGCATAGCCGTCGCTGACTTCAGCTGCAAGGCAAAGAGATGTGAGAAGCTCCGCGAGGCGAGGCGCCGCCTGGATGATCCTGAATACGCAAGGAAGTTCGCGGGCAAACGCGGACCCGAGTTTGTGGAAGGGGTGAAGAAACAGCTCGACAATGCCCTTGCCATCGGTTCGCAGCTCGCCGACATGATGACCGGAGCACTCGCACGGCTGGGCACGTTCACCGTGCTCGAACGCCAGGAACTTTCCCATGTCCTCAGAGAAATAAACCTCTCGTCGGTCGACAGCCTGGAGCCTGGAATGCTCGAGTCCGCCGATCTGCTGGTTGTGGGTACCATCACGCAGCTTGATCCAGGGGACATGGGCTGGGCGTTCGGCGTGCCCATACTTATCCCCGGTTCGGACCTCTTCGGCGGCATAGGAGCACGCTACAAGAGGGCCAGCATCACCGCGGACGTCCGCGTCATAGAGTGCGCAACAGGACGGATAGCAGCGGCCTTCAGGGTATCCGGATCGTGCTCCGCGTGGGACACGGCAGTCGCAGCGGGTACCCTCTCCACACCGGCGCCCGCTGGTGGACACCTCACGGTCAAGAGGAC
>QMLK01000137.1 GCA_003646705.1 Deltaproteobacteria bacterium
CCCTGAGGTAACCGATGCCGTACTCGGTGACCACGAAGTGGACCCCCGCCCTGGTTATGACCACGCCGGCCCCTTCGCTCAGACGCGGGACGATCCTGGAGACCTGCCCCGCCTTGGCGATGGAGGGCAGGGCGATGATGGGCACGCCCCCCTTGGACATGGCCGCCCCTCGGAGGAAATCGGCCTGTCCGCCGACGCCGCTGTAGAAGAGGTAGCCCAGGGAGTCCGAGCAGACCTGGCCCGTCAGGTCCACCTCGAGGGCCGTATTTATGGAGGCCATCCTGTCGTTCTGGGCGATAACGAAGCGGTTGTTGACGTAATCCGAAGGGTGAAGCTCTATCATGGGGTTGTTGTGGACGAACCGATAGAGCCTCCTGGTGCCCATGCAGAAGCTGGCGATGATCTTGCCGGGATGCAGCGTCTTCCTTTCGTTGGTTATCACCCCCTCGGCGATCAGGTCGATGTAGGCGTCGCTCAGCATCTCGGTGTGGACCCCCAGGTCCCTCTTGTGCCGCAGATAGGGCAGGACCGCCGCCGGGGTCTTTCCGATGCCGATCTCTATGGTGGAGCCGTCCTCCACGAGCCTGGAGACGTTCCGGCCTATCCTCTGGATCACCTCGTCCCCTTGAGGGATCTCCACCTCGATGAGGGGCTCGTCGTAGGGGACCAGGTAGTCGATCTTGTCCACGGGGATGAAGGTATCGCCCAGGGTCCTCGGCATGAAGGCGTTGACCTGGGCGATGAGGAGTTTGGCCCTTTCGGCGGCCCTTTTGGTCACGTCCACGGAGATCCCCAGGCTGCAGAAGCCGAACTCGTCAGGCGGGGTCACGTGGATGAGGGCCACGTCCAGTTCTATCTGCCTGTCGAAGAGGGCGGGGATCTCGGAGAGATAGGCGGGGATGTAGCGGACCTTGCCCTGGAAGGCCGCCCGGCGGATCCTGTCGCTTATGAAGAAGGTGTGGAAGTTGAAGCGGTGGGTGAAGTAGGGGTCGTCCAAGAAATGGGCCAAGGTGAAGGGCAGGATCTGGTAAAGGTCCACGTCCAGGAGGGTCTTGGAGGAGAGCAGGGTCCGGATCAGGTACTGGGGCTCCCCACAGCCTGTGCCCAGGAAGACCTTGTCCCCGTTCTTCACCTTTGAGATGGCCCCCTTGGCGCTGATCACCTTGCTGCGGTAGCGCTGTCGCCAGCCCTCTGGATGGAGTCTCTCCCATTGCATCCCGCGCCCATAATAAAAGGAGGCCTGCCCGAAGGCAAGCCTCCTGGGGGATCGCCCCTTTTTGCCTCAGTCGGCCTTCTTGGCGAACTCCTTCTCCATGGCCTCCTTGGCGGGCTTCACGTAGATCTCTCGGAGCTTGGGCTTCTCGATCTTGCCCGCGGGGTTGCGCGGCACCTCGGCGAAGACCACCTTCTCGGGCCACTTGTACTTGGCCAGTCCCCCCTCCTTGCAGAACTCGAGGACCTCCTCATGGGTCATGGTCTCACCGGGCTTCAACTGGATGATGGCCATGGCGATCTCCACCAGCCGCGGGTGGGGATAGCCGATGACGGCCACATCCTGGATCTTGGGGTGTTTGCGGAGGAAGTCCTCTATCTCGACCGGGAAGATGTTCTCGCCACCCCTGATGATGAGGTCCTTCTTTCGGTCGGCGAAGTATATGTAACCCTCGTCGTCCATGTAGGCCAGGTCACCGGTGTGGAGCCAACCGTCCTCGATGGTCTTGGCGGTCATCTCGGGGTTGAAGGCGTACTCCTTCATCAGCCGCGGCCCCTTGAGCAGCAGCTCCCCCACCGTCCCGGGGGGCACCTCCTTGCCCTCGTCGTCCACGATCTTGGCCTCCATGAAGACGGTGGCCTTGCCTATGGAGCCGGGCTTGCGCAGGATGTCCTCGTCGTAGAGGTTGATCGTGCCACCGCCTCCCCCTTCGGTGATGCCGTAGATGTTGCCGAGCTTCAGCCTCGGGAAGATCCGCTTGGTGTCCTCCAGCAGCACATAGGGCACGGGCTGGGCCCCGATCTCGATGTGGCGCAGGTTCGAGAGGTCGTAGTCCTCCAGCTTTATCTCCCCGGACTTGATGGCGTTGATGAGGTCGGACCAGGTGGGGACGGTGGTCCAGCCCCCGGTGCACTTCTCGTCGGCCAGCGACTTGATGAAGGAGGTGGGCTTAAGCTCCATGGGCATGAGGATCTTGCCCGCGGCGATGTAACAGGGGAAGGAGAGGAAGAGGCTCCCGCTGTGGTAGAAGGGGTGGGGGGCGAGGTAGACGCTCTCGAACCCCTCCGAGTAGGTCAAGGCGTTCCCTATGGCGATGTAGAAGAGGGTCTTGTGGGTGTGGCAGACCGGCTTTGGAGGGCCAGTGGTACCGGAGGTGAACATCAGCTCGGCCATGTCGTCCTCGTCCACGTCGGCCAAGACCTCCGAGGGATCCCCCTTCTCCATGATCTCCTGGTAGGAGATCATATCGGAGGGCACGTTCTCCCCCACGCAGATGTACTTCTCGCAGTAAGGCATGTCGGACTGGATGGGCTGTACCTTCGGCAGGAAGCCGTCGCCCAGAATGAAGGCCTTGCACTTGGTCACATCGGCTGCGTACTTGATGTCGCCTGAGGCGAAACGGAAGTTCAGGGGGGTGACGGTGGCCCCCGTCTTCAAGATCGCCATGTAGGCCACGTACCACTCCAGGCTGTTCATCATCAGGTGTAACACTATGTCGCCCTTCTTTACCCCACACTCCTTGATCAGGTAGTTGGCCAACTTGTTCGTCTGTTCCTCCAACTCCTTCCAGGTCAAGGCCCTGCGGAAGTTCTTGGAAGGCCAGCTCTCGATGAGGAATTCCCTGTCGGGGAACTTGCTTGCGTTCAACCGACAAAACCTCGCAAAGTTGTCGCTCATCTCCATCCCCTCCTTGTGGGATTGTGTTGTAACCGATGTTTCTGCTAACATAAAAATAAAACCCTGTCAACAGAGCGAAAGGAGGGAGGGAGATGGCGGTTTGTATCCACATAGGGGAGATGTTGGCCAGGAATGCCCGGATGTACCCCGAGGACGTTGCCCTCATCGAACGGGTCCCCGCCGAGGGTAGGCGGAGGGAGATCACGTGGAAGGCCTTCGACGAGATGGCCAATCGCTTCGCCAACGCCTTGATGAAGCGGGGCGTGAGGAAGGGAGACAAGGTGATCCACCTCATGATGAACTCCATAGACTGGCTCATCACCTACTTCGGCATAGTCCGGACAGGGGCCTGGGTCGTGCCCCTCAACTTCCGTTTCACCAGCGAGGATATCAAATACTGTGTGGATGTGGCCGAGCCCAAGGCCATGGTCTTCGGCCCGGAGTTCATAGAGAGGATCGACGCCATAAAGGACGATTGTCCCACCATCGAGAACTACATCTTCGTCGGGGAGGGCGAGAGGCCCCCTTACGCCGAGGCCTTTGAGAAGGTCATGGAGGACGTCCCCTCGAGTCCCCCTTCGGTGGAGATAGCCTATGAGGACCCCTGTGGCCTCTACTTCACCTCAGGGACCACCGGCAGGCCCAAGCCGATCCTGTTGACCCACCGGAACATGGTCTCGGCCTGCATCACCGAGAACGCCCACCACCGTCAGACGCGGCGCGATAACTTCATCCTCATCCCGCCGCTGTATCACACCGGGGCCAAGATGCATTGGTTCGGAAGCCTGATCGTGGGGGGTCGTGCCGTCATCCTCAAGGGGATCCAGCCGGAGTGGATCCTCGAGGCGGTGAGCGAGGAGAAGGGGACCATAGTCTGGCTCCTGGTGCCCTGGGCTCAGGACATCCTCCTGAAGTTCGACTCAGGGGAGCTGAAGCCCGACCAGTACGACCTCAGCCAATGGCGCCTCATGCACATAGGGGCCCAGCCTGTGCCCCCTTCGCTGGTCAAGCACTGGAAGGAGTACTTCCCGGAGATGGCCTACGACACCAATTACGGCCTGAGCGAGGCCACAGGTCCGGGCTGTGTCCACCTGGGGATGGAGAACGAGCACAAGATAGGGGCCATAGGGCTGCCCGGCTTCAACTGGGAGACCAGGATTGTGGACGAGGAGGGCAACCCCGTCCCCCAGGGGGAGGTAGGGGAGCTGGTAGTCCGGGGCGATGGCGTCATGAGGGAGTACTACAAGAACCCCGAGGCCACAGCCCAGACCATCCGCGACGGTTGGCTCTACACCGGGGACATGGCCCGCGAGGACGAGGACGGCTTCATCTGGCTGGTGGACCGCAAGAAGGACGTGATCATCTCGG
>QMLK01000138.1 GCA_003646705.1 Deltaproteobacteria bacterium
CCCTGCTGAGCCAACCCCGCCTCAGGTGGTTGTCGGTGGTGCGCAGCAGATTCCTGACGAAGTAGAACTTCAGCTCCTGGGCTGGCCTGAGGGCCCCTTTCTCGTGCTCGACGATGGAACGCCACAGGGCCTTCTCCATCTGGCGGATAAGACGACCCCTCAGGATCCCCACGTCCAGGAACAAAAGCCCCGTCTCCAGGGCCCCCTCCAAGAGATGTTCCCTCAAGCCCATACCTGTAGATCAAAATATGTCCTTGAGGGGGAGGGTTCAAGGAGAAGGGTCAGGATCTCTTACTTGCGTTCCGTTTCTTCTTCAAGCCGAGCTGTTCCATCTTTTGAAGGAGGGTATTTCGATGGATCTTGAGGATGCGGGCCGTCTCGCTCTGGTTGCCCCCCGTCAGCTCGAGCACCTTGGAGATGAGGCGTCTCTCGAACTCCTCCCGTGCCTTGATGAGCCCGAGCTCTGCCACCGGGATCTCCTCCAGCTCGTCCTTGCCCACCAGGACCTCCACGGGTAGATCCGACAGCGTTGTCGTCTTCTCACCGTCGGACAACACCACCATCCGCTCCACCAGGTTCTCCAGCTCCCTGACGTTGCCCGGCCATTGATACTGCTTTAAGGCCTCCACAGCCTCAGGGGAGAACCCCTTCACCTTGCGCCTGTACTTCTCGTTGAACTTCTTCACGAAGTAGTCGAGCAAAAGGGGTATATCGTCCTTCCTCTCCCTAAGAGGGGGCAGCTGAATGGGCAGGACGTTCAAGCGGAAGTAGAGGTCCTGGCGGAACTTGCCCTCTTCGACCATCTTCTTGAGGTCCATATTGGTGGCTGCGATGATCCTCACGTCCACGGGGATGGGCCTGGCGCTGCCGATGCGTTGGATCCTCTTCTCCTCTATGACCCGCAGGAGCTTGGCCTGGAGTTCAGGCTTTAAAGTGGAGATTTCGTCCAGGAACAGGGTCCCTCCATCCGCGTACTCGAACTTGCCGATGGTCTGGGCGTAGGCCCCGGTGAAGGCCCCCTTCTCGTAGCCGAAGAGCTCGCTCTCCATGAGCTCCGCCGGGATGGAGGCACAGTTGATGGCTACAAAGGGCTTCTCGCGCCTGGGCCCCGCCCTGTGGATGGCCCTGGCCACGAGCTCTTTGCCGGTGCCGCTTTCGCCCACGATCAGGACGGTAGTGGTGGTGTAGGCCACCTTCTGGATGATATCGAAGACCTCCTTCATCTTCTCGTCTTGGCTCACTATCTCGGAGGCCCCCCAGAGCTGCTCCCTCTCCAGGCGGAAGTAGGAGAGCTCCCTGGACATCCGCTGCCTCTCCAGGGCCCGCTCCACCGCCGTGAGGATCTCTTCGGGGTCGAAGGGCTTCAAGATGTAGTCGTAAGCCCCGAGCTTTATGGCGTCCACGGCCTTCTTCAGGATGTTGAGGCCCGAAACCATGATCACCTCGACGGATTCGTCCTTCTCCTTTATCCGCTTGAGGGTCTCTATGCCGTCGAGGCCCGGCATCTTCACATCCAGCAGCACCACATTTACGGCTTGCTCGCTCAATATCTCCAGGGCTCGCTCGCCACTTTCGGCCTTGAGCACCTCGTACTCGTCCTCCAGGATGATCCCCAGGGATTCCCTGGCCCCGAGGTCGTCGTCCACCACCAGGATCACCGGCCTGCTGTCCATCTGCCCCTCCGTCATCGCACAATTACCCTCTTTGCCACAAGCAACAAATGTTCCAAAAAGGCCAAGGGGTAAGCCCTCAAAACTCAATCTCAGCAAAGGACCCCCCTCGGAATCCCCCACAGCATGGTGACGGTTTTTTGACAGCCGTTGACGGTCCCCGGCACTTGTGATAGGTCCATGCTGATGTCCGTGAGGCACATAATCTGGGAGGGGAAGGGCCTCCTGCTCCTGGACCAGAGGAGGCTGCCTGAAGAGGAGGCATACGTCCGGTGCGATGACGCCCGGCAGGTGGCCGAGGCCATAAAGGCCATGGTGGTGAGGGGGGCTCCAGCCCTTGGGATCGTGGCCGCCCTCGGCGTGGCCCTTGAGGCGGCCCGTCTCGGGGGGGAAGATCTTTCGCTCCTCGAGGAAAAGGTGGCCTCGGCCTGCGAACTGCTCCGCAGCACCCGCCCCACAGCCCGCAACCTCTTCTGGGCCCTGGAGAGGATGGAAGGGGTCCTCAAGGGATGGAGGGGGGAGGGCCGAGACCTCCCACGGGCCCTGGAGGAGGAGGCCCTCAGGATCTGGTCAGAGGACGTGGAGGCCAACAGGACCATGGGGTGCCTCGGCGCTGAGTTGCTCCCCCAGGGCTCGAGGGTCCTCACCCACTGCAACGCCGGCGCCCTGGCCACGGGCGGATACGGGACAGCCCTTGGGCTGATCCGCAGGGCCCACGAGGAGGGAAGGGTCGCGGAGGTCTTCGCCTCCGAGACGAGGCCCCTGCTCCAGGGGGCGAGGCTCACCGCCTGGGAGCTCTCGAGGGAGGGCATCCCCGTCAGCGTCATCACCGATAACGCAGCCGGACACCTGATGCAGAGGGGGCAGATAGGGGCCGTCGTCGTGGGGGCCGACAGGATCACGGCCCGAGGCGATACGGCCAACAAGATAGGCACCTACCCCTTGGCGGTCCTGGCCAGAGGGCACGGGATTCCCTTCTACGTGGTCGCCCCCAGCTCCACCTTCGACCTGAGCATAGCAAGGGGGGACGAGATCACCATAGAGGAGAGGGACCAGGAGGAGGTCCTGAACCTTTACGGCCGAAGGATCGCCCCCCATGGGGTAAGGGCCTTGAACCCGGCCTTCGACGTCACCCCAGCCGAGCTGATCACCGCCATCGTGACCGAAAAGGGGATCATATGGCCGCCTTTGGAGAAAGGGATAAGGGAACTCCTGGGGTAGTGGCCCTCATCACCGACTTCGGCTGGCGAGACGGCTACGTCGGGGCCATGAAGGGGGTGATCCTCGGGATCAACCCTCGGTGTCATGTGGTGGACGTGGCCCACGAGGTGCCCCCCCACGACGTGATGGCAGGGGCCTTGGTCCTGCGGGGGGTCCACCGCTACTTCCCTCAGGGGACGGTCTTCTTAGTGGTGGTGGACCCAGGGGTGGGGGGAAGGAGGCGCCCCTTGGTGCTGGAGACAGGGGACCACGTCTTCGTGGGACCCGACAACGGCGTCTTCACCTTCATCCTGAAGCGAGGGGACGTAAGGGCCTTCCATCTGATGAAGCGGCGCTTCTTCCTCGAGGAGATAAGCCCCACCTTTCACGGCCGCGACATCTTCGCCCCCGCGGCCGCCCACCTGACCCTGGGGGTGAGACCGGAGGAGATGGGACCGGCCATCCCCCCTGAGGAACTGGCCCTCCTGTCGGTCCCGGAACCCGTCCGGGAGGGCGAGACCGTCTTCGGGGAGGTGATCTACGTCGACCGCTTCGGCAACCTGGTGACGAACCTCAGGCCCGAGGACCTGCGAGCTCCCTTTGTCATCGAGGTAGGGGGAGAGAAGCTCCTGGAAATAAAGGCCTCCTACGAGGAGGGCAAAAGGGGCGAGGTGATAGCGCTGTGGGGGAGCAGCGGCCTGCTGGAGCTCTCCATGAGGGAGGAACCCCTGAGGGAACGGCGGGGCTGGGGCCCGGGGCAGAAGGTGTTGGTCCACCTTGGGAAAGAGGGCAAGGGACGATGAAGCCCTTCTACGTGATGGAGGTCCTCGAGAGGGCCCAGGAGTTGGAACGGGCGGGGGAGGACGTGGTCCACCTCGAGGTGGGGGAACCGGACTTCGACACCCCGGAGCCCATCAAGGAGGCCTGCCTCAAGGCCCTACGAGAGGGCAAGACCCACTACACCCACAGCCTCGGCCTCCTGGAACTCCGGGAGGCCATCTGCGAACACTACTGGGAGAGGTACGGCGTCGAGGTCACCCCCGACCAGGTGGTGATCACCTCGGGGACATCGCCGGGGATGCTCCTGTTGTTCTCGGTGCTGCTCGATCGGGGCGACGAGGTGATCCTGCCCGATCCCTACTACCCCTGTTACCCCAACTTCGTCCAGTACGTGGGAGGGGTCCCCAAGGCCCTGCCCACTGAAGAGGCCGAGGGCTTCCGCTACGAGCCCCAGAGGGTCAGGGGAGCCATAGGTCCCAGGACCAAGGCCATCGTGGTCAACTCCCCCTCCAACCCCACGGGGGTGGTGATGGAGCCCGAGAGGCTCCGGGAGATCGCCTCCCTTCCCCTTTGGGTGGTCTCTGATGAGA
>QMLK01000139.1 GCA_003646705.1 Deltaproteobacteria bacterium
CCACCAACACCTCCACCTTGCCCCCCGCAGGGGTGTATTTGACGGCGTTGCCCACCAGGTTGGTGAAGACCCCCTCGAGGCCCTGGGGGTCTCCGAGGACCCTTGGCAGGGGCTCCTTGACCTCGAACTGCAGATCGAGGCCTTTCTTGTCGGCCTCGATCTGCAGGAGCTCCACCGCCTTCCTCACCACCTCCTCCACCTGCAGGGGCTCCCTCCTCTGGATGGCCACCCCTGCCTCTATGCGGGAGATTTCCAGCAGATCGTTGATCAGCTCGATGAGCCCCCTTGCCCTCTCCTTGGCCCGCTCCAGGAAATGTCGGGCCCTCCCGGGGAGCTCCTCTGCCGCAAGGACGGCCCCTAAGGACTGCTCGATGGCCGAGACCGGAGAGCGGAGTTCATGGGAGACCATGGCTATGAACTCCCCTTTCATCCTGTCAAGCTCCAGCACGTAACTCAAGTCCTGCAGGACCGTCACCGTCCCCATGACCCGGCCCTCCTCGTCCCTGACAGGGGCGGTGTGGGCGCGGATCAAGCTATCCCCTTCCTGTATCTCCTGGGAGATGGCGGTCTCCCTGGAGGCCTCCAGGGCCTCCCTGACCGCCCGCTGCAACTCCTCCCTCGGCAGCACCTCCTCCACTGGGCGGCCGAGGATCTCACCCCCTTGCCCGATCCCCAGAAGCCGCGTGGCGGCCGGGTTGGTGAGGGCGACCCGGCCCTCGTGATCGGTCACCAAGACCCCGTCGGCCATGCAGTTGATGATGGTCAGCACCCTCCCCTTCTCCGTGGCCACATCCCTCAAGGTGCGGGCGGCCTCTTGCCGGAGCCGCTCCGCCTCCCTCTCCAGGCGCCTCTTCTCCGCAGCCCTCTCCACCACCAAGCGGAGCTGATCGGGGGTGAAGGGCTTGGGGATGAAATCGTAGGCCCCCTTCTTCATCGCCTCCACCGCCGAATCGACGGTGGCATAGCCTGTTATCACCACCACGGGGAGGGAGGGGTCCATCTCGAGGAGCCGCTCGAGGACCTCCATCCCGCTTATGCCCGGCATCTTGAGGTCGAGCAGGACCACCTCGAGACCTACCGGGTCCTCCCCCGCCAGGGAGAGGCCTTCGGAGCCATCGGCCGCCGTGACCACCTCCCAGCCGTTCTTGGAGAGGATCCTCTGGCAGCCCTCCCTGATGACGGCCTCGTCGTCTACGACGAGCACCCTGCCCCTGTCGCCCTCGGCCATATCACGCCCTACTTGCCCAGGAGGGCCTCCACCCTCTTGACCAACTCCTCCGGCTCCACCGGCTTGTCGATGTAGTCGTCCGCTTCCGTCTCCATCCCCATCTGCTGGGTGTACCGGGTGGTCGGGATCTTGGCGGCCACAGCCGTAAGGAGCAGCACAGGGATGGATCGATACTGAGGGTCAGCCTTCAGCTCCTTGCAGACGGCGTATCCGTCCATCCTCGGCATCATCACATCGAGCACGATCAGATCGGGGCGCTCCTCCTTCACCTTCTCGAGGCCCTCATCACCGTCGTAGGCCTTCACCACCTCATGCCCCTTCCCCTCGAGGATCGCGGCCACAGCCTCTACGAAATCCGGATCGTCGTCCACCAACAGTATCCTCGCCATGCCTCATACCTCCTTTCTCGTTTTCTCAAACCTCAGGACGGGACAGGAGCCCCGCTCCCTCGGCTATCTCCCTGACCTTCTCCTCCCACTCTATGGCCATGATGTGGACCCCGCTCACCCCCTCGATCTCCTTGAGCTGCTGGACGGTCTCTATGGCGATCTTCACCCCCTCCTCCGGTTGCTTCTCCTTTGGGACCCCTTTGAGCCTCGCGATGAGCTCATCGGGCACGTCCATCCCCGGGACCATGTTCTTCATATACCTCGCCATCCCCACCGATTTGAGCGGCGTCACCCCGGCCAAGATGAAGACCTTCTCGTGAAGGCCCATGTCCACCACCTGCTTCATCCATTCACGGAAGCGCTCCAGGTTGTATATGCACTGGGTCTGAATGAAGTCAGCCCCTGCTGCTACCTTCTTGGCGAGCCTCAGGACCCTGATCTCAAAGGGATCGGCAAAGGGATTGGCCGCTGCGCCTATGAAGAGCTTCGGTGGAACGGTGAGCTCCTCGCCGTTCAGGAACCTTCCCTCATCCCTCATGGCCTTCACCGCGGCGATGAGCTGGACGGAGTCCAGGTCGAAGACGTTCTTGGCCTGGGGGTGGTCCCCGGCCCTCTGATGGTCACCGGTGAGGCAGAGGATGTTGTTTATCCCCAGGGCGGCGGCCCCGAGGATATCGCTCTGGATGGCGATGCGGTTGCGATCCCGGGTGACCATCTGGAGGATGGGCTCAAAGCCCATCTCCTTCAACAGGAGGCAGGAGGAGAGGCTCGACATCCTCACCACAGCGGTCTGGCAGTCCGTGACGTTTACCGCATCGACCACCCCCCGCAGGAGCTCCCCCTTGCGCCTTATGGCCTCGGGGTCTGCCCCCCTCGGTGGGCCGCATTCACTGGTGACGGCGAAATGGCCAGCCGTGAGGACCCGTTCCAGGCGGCTTGAGCTCTTCATTTCATCAAGTCCTCCCTTACGACCTTCCTCGGCCCCCCATCCCGACTGGTAGACCAATCCTTGGGGGGCAAGATCTCCAGATAGCGCCTCTCGAACTCCCCCAACTCCTTGAGCCGATCTATGATGAGCTGCCAGCCACAGGGGACCTCCGGGTCGATCTCGCACTTGCCCCCGGAGGAACCGCCGCAAGGGCCGTTCAACAAGGACTTGGAGCAACGGGTGATGGGACAGATGCCCCCGGTGAGATGGAGGACGCAGTTGCCGCAGCACTGGCAGCGCTCCGTCCAAAGTCCTTGCTTCTCAGCCCCTCCGACGAAGGTTGTGTTCACCCCGGGCAGGGCCGGTATCTCCCGGTAGTGTTCGGCCAGGTACTGAACGCCCACGCCACAGGCTATCGAGAGGATGGCCTGGTACTCCCCCACGAAGGCCCTGAGCTGCTCGACGTACTCAGGATCGCACTGTCGCTCCAGGGTCACCTCCTTGATCTCCACCTCCCTGCCCTCCATCTTGCGGGCAGTCCTGATGGCGGAGGCGAGAAACCTGACCTCCTTCTCCCCCCCTGCAGCACACACGGCCACGCAGCCCTTGCAGCCCGCGACGATCAGCCGATCGTAGGCCTTTATCATCTCCAGGATCTCCTCAAAGGGCTTCTGTTCTGCCACTACCATCGTCACACCTCCCTACCCTTCCCCGTCCTGACGGGGCTCGGGCCGAGCTGCCGTATCCGCTCGGTCATCTCCCTGGCGATCTCCACGAACCTGGAGCCCATGGCCGCCGAGAGGTTGTACATCTGGAGCCTCTCGGGGTTTATCCCCAGGGCCTTGAGGACCCCCTTTACGTACTCGACCCGGCGCTTCGCCTGTAGGTTCCCCGTGAGGAAGTGACATTCCCCCTCCAGGCACCCCGCCACGTAGAGGCCATCTATCCCCCCTTCGAAGGCCCTCAAGAGGTGGATGGTATCTATCCTGCCCGTGCAGGGGAGCCTTATTATCTTCACGTTGGGCGGACAATCGAGCCTCATCGAACCTGCCAGGTCCGCGGCCGAATAGGCTCAGTGCTCACAGCAGAGGGCCAGGATCCTGGGTTCAAAGCCCATGCTACACCCCTCCCACCAAGGCCTGGATCTTGGCGAGGATCTGGTCGTCGCGGTAGTGCTGAAGCTCTATGGCCTTCTGGGGGCAGACGGCCGCACAGTTGCCGCAACCGCGACACTTGGCCGGATCTATCACCGAATAGCCGTCCTCGCAGATGTAGGGGACCTCATAAGGACAGGCCCTCACGCAGATCAGACAGGCGGCACAGAGCTCGGGATCGATCTTCGCCACCACCCCCCCCACCTCTATCTCGTCCTTGGCGAGGATGGTCGAGGCCCTCGAGACCGCCGCCTTGGCCTGGGCCACGGTCTCATCCATCAGTTTGGGCGAGTGGGCGAGGCCACAGATGTATATCCCCTCGGTGGAGGAGTCCACCGGCCTCAACTTCATGTGGGCCTCCAGATAAAAGCCCTCCAAGGTCCTGGAGACCTTGAACATGGCGGCCAACTCCTCGTTCTCCCTCGGCAGGACCGCGGCGCTCAAAACCAGAAGATCGGCCTCAAGCGACAGGGTCCTCCTCAGGACCTCGTCCCACACCTTCACCCGGATCCCCTC
>QMLK01000140.1 GCA_003646705.1 Deltaproteobacteria bacterium
AAAGGAGATGCTGAAGGACGGGGACAAGATCTCCTTCTTCGTCCTTCCGTCCATCAGAAAGGAGATGGAGGAAGGATGGCTCAAGCCCCTGCGGCTGGTCGAAGAGAGGATCCTCTTGGAGGTGAGGGTCTTCTTCCTCGAGGAGGATTCCCTCCCTCCCCCGGCCAAGGGGTTCCTCAAGGTGCTCTTGAGCGAAGGGCAGCTCCCCTCATCAAAAAAGGGGAGGCTCGAGCAGCCTCCCCTCGCCTTGGGCTCCAGACCTTAGACCGCTACTGGACGTCCTTCCAATAGCGCTCCCTCAGCTTCCTGTGCAGGATCTTCCCAGTGGCCGTACGAGGCATATCCTCCTCGGGGATGAAGTCCACGGACTTGGGCCGCTTGTAGCCGGCGATCTTGCCCTTGCAATGTTCCATGATCTCCTTGGCCAACTCCTCAGAGGGCTGGTAGCCCTCCTTCAGGATCACCACGGCCTTCACCGCCTCGCCCCACTTGGGGTCGGGCACGCCGATCACGGCCACGTCCTTCACCGCGGGGTGGGTGGCCACCACGGCCTCCACCTCCGAGGGGTAGACGTTCTCGCCGCCGGTGATGATCATATTGGCCTTTCGGTCCACGAGGTAGTAGTAACCGTCTTCGTCCTTCTTGGCCATATCGCCCACCGTGATCCACTCGCCCCTGAAGGCCTCCTGGGTCTTCTCCGGGTTCTTCCAGTACTCGCGGAAGACCATGGGGGTCCGGCTGTAGAGCTCGCCCACTTCACCCTGGGGTACCTCGTTGCCCTCGTCGTCAAGGAGCTTTATCTCGTCGATGCCGAAGATCTCACGCCCGATGGAGCCGAGCTTCCTGAACTGGTCCTCAGGCCTGAGCAGCGTCACAAGGCCTGCCTCGGTTGAACCGTAGGCCTCCCAGAGCTCCGCGTTCTTGAAGAAGTCCATGATGGCAAGCTTCAGCTCCCTGCGAGCAGGGGCCGAGGAGATGAGGAGTTGACGGATGGAGCTCACGTCGTATTTGCCCTTTACGCTGTCGGGCAGCGACAGGATCATCACGTAGTGGGTGGGCACCAGCGATGTGAAGGTGATCTTGTACTCGGAGATGGTCTTGAGCAAGTCCTCGGGGTCGAAGCTCACCATGTTGTAGACCATGGCCGGGGCGGTGACCAAGGTGTAGGGGAAGGAGTAGAAGATGGAGTTGACATGGCACATGGGCATGACCAGCATCACCTTGTCGGTGACCCTGACGCCCATGTTGACGTTGTTCAGGTAGTACTGGGCCATGTAGCTCTCGTGGGTCCTCACCACCCCCTTGGGCCTGCCGGTGGTACCGGAGGTGTACATGATGGTCCAGACGTCGGCCGAGTCGACCAGCACGTCGGGCTCGTTGGGGGAACCCTTGGCCACCAGGTCCTCGTAATGGATGTAGCCATCCGGGGCCTTCCCCTCACCGAGGTAGATGAAGTTCCCCTCGGGGATGTTGGTGAGCTTGTCCCGGATGGAGTTTACGGCGTCCACGAAGGGCTGCTCCACGATGAAGGCCTTGCTCTCGGAGTGGTTGACCACGTACTCGATCTCTGGGGGGGCCAGCCGGAAGAGCACCGGCACGGCCACCTGTCCCCCCTTGGCGCAGGCCGCGTAGAACTCCATCCACTCCACGCGGTTGTAAGCGATCATGGCCACCTTGTCCTGATATCCCACCCCGAGGGAGGTGAGGGCGTTGGCCAAGCGGCAGGCCCTTTCGTTCCACTGCTTGAAGGTCCACGACTTGTACTTGTCCTGACAGCCGAGTTTATCAGGGAAGTTGAGGGCGTGCATCTTGAGCACTACACCGATGTTTGGCCATTTGCTCACTGCCATCGATCTCCCCTCCTTTCTATTGGTCTTCCTCCCAAATCTTCCCCGGATTGAGGATGTTGTTAGGGTCAAGCAGCCGCTTGATCCCCTTCATCAACTCGATGGCCTTGGGAGGCATGGCCTTCTTCAAGAACTTCTTCTTCTCCAAGCCGATGCCGTGTTCCCCCGAGAGCACTCCATCCAGCTCCAGGGCCGCTTCGATGATCTCGGCCATGGCCTCCTCTGCCTTGGCGTACTTCTCGGGGTCCTTCTTGTCGGTCAAGAGGCTCGGGTGGAGGTTGCCGTCACCGGCATGGCCTATCACCGAGTACTCTATCCCGCGCGGCTTGCAGATCTCCTCCATCTTCCTCAGGAAATCGGGGATCTTGCTCCTGGGGACGGTGACGTCCTCGGCCAGCACCGTCGGGGCTGCGCTGAAGACCGCTGCAAAACCCGCCCGGCGCGCCGTCCAATAGCGGTTCGCCTCCTCGGCGTCCTTGGCGACCCTCACCTCTCGGGCCCCCTGCTCCCGGCAGATCCTCTCTATCTCCTCGGCCTCCTTCTCGACGGCCTCCTGGATGCCATCCACCTCGAAGAGCAGCAACGCCCCGGCGTCCTTGGGGAGGCCCATGGGCTGAAGGCGCTCGATGCTGTTGATCACCCAGTTGTCCAGGAGCTCGATCTTCGATGGGATGACGCCCCCCGAGAGGACCTGGTAGACCGTACCGCCGGCTACGGCCACATCGTCGAAGACCGCCATGAGGGTCTTGGTGGCAGGGGGCAGGGGCAGGACCTTGAGGGTGATCTTGGTGATGACCCCCAGGGTCCCCTCAGACCCGGTCAGGAGCATCGGCAGGTCATAACCGGTGACGTTCTTCACGGTCATCCCGCCGAACTCCACGATCTCGCCGGTGGGCAGCACCGCCTCAAGCCCCAGCACGTACTGCTTCACCACCCCGTACTTCACACAGGCAGGGCCCCCGGCGTTCTCGGCCACGTTGCCCCCCAAGGTGGCCCCGAGGAAACTCTGGGGATCAGGCGGGAAGAAGAGGCCCTCCTTGGCCAGGGCCAGGTTGAAATCCATCAACACCACCCCTGGCTCGGCCACGGCCAGGAGGTTCTCCTTGTCTATCTTGAGGATCCTGTTCATCTTCACGGTGCAGAGCACTATCCCCCCGTAGATGGGCACCGGCCCACCGCTTACGCTTGTGCCTCCACCCCTGGGGGTCACGGGGATCCTCTCCCTGTTGGCCAACTTCAGGATCTCGGATACCTCCGCTGCAGAGGTGGGGAAGACCACCACGTCCGGTTCGTGGTACCAGTTGGTGGTGCCATCGTAGGCATAAGAGGCCAAGTCCTCCTTCTCCGTGAGGACGTCCTCCTCCCCCACAATCCTCTTCAATTCCTCCACTATCTCCCCTTTGATCATCGGCCCTCCCTTGTACGGATTTAATTCACGAAGCTCTATATCACCAAGAGTCGTTTATGTCAATAACGCCAAATTTGTGAAGTTGGGGACAAAGGGCCCCAAGAGGCTAAGTCTAATGGGGTTTTTCTCCTCAAACTGATGTTGACTTGGGTCCCCCTCGGCGCACCTTTGCCAGGATCCTGCGGACGATCTGGCGGAGCTCCTCGTCCTCAAGGGGGGCCAGGACCTCCTCGGTCCCCTGCAGGACCTCCTCCGGCTCACCCCCTTCGGGCTCCCCCTTCACCTCCCCCAGGAGGAAGCGAAGGTCCCTCACCCGCTGCCTTCCGAGTTCGGCGTTGAGCCTCTCCCTGAGCATCTCCTTCATCAGCTGCAACTGATGCATCCACTGGGGGCCTGAGCAGCGCACCCAGAGGACCCCCCGTCGGAAGGAGTGGGGCTGGGCGTTGCGGGCGATGGTCTCCCCCACCACCAGGTCCCAAGCGCGCCATATCTGCGGATCCTTCACGAGCACCTTCCAGGGGCTGTGGCGGGATAGCTTCAGCAGGAGGACCTTTATGGAGGTGGGTTCTCCCATGGTCTCTTAACCCGCCTCTTCCTGAAAGGGCCGGGGCCTCAAAAGAGGTCCACCGTCCTGGCCAGGACGGCCTTTCCGCGGTAGTCGGGCAGAAGCATCGGAGCCCTTCTCTTCGGCTTGATCCCCGCCTCCTGGAGCATCCGGACGTAGCCCTTTAGGTGCTCCAGGGTCAACCGCCCGGGCTTGGCCTTCTTCACGTATTCGGCCGCCGAGATCCCGGCCCTGCGGCCGAAGACCATGCAGTCGAGGGTGGAGTTCCCCATGAGGCGGTTCTTTCCGTGCACCCCGCCGGAGACCTCCCCGGCCACCCACAGCCCCTCCACGTTGGTCCTCCCCCAGGGGTCCGTCTCCACACCGCCGTTCTGGTAGTGCAGCGTTGGGAA
>QMLK01000141.1 GCA_003646705.1 Deltaproteobacteria bacterium
ACCTCAGGGGCCCGGGTGAGCCCTCCTAAAGTAGAACCAAAAGTAGAAATCCCGTGCCACCATGGCTCTCAGCCTTTCTTAGACAAGTTTTCGTCAAATGTCAAGGGCTCCAGGAGCCTTCGCTCGGGTCCCAGGTCCTCAAGGAGGTGAAAGAGGGTGCCGGGCAAGGGGAGCATGTGCATCCAGCCTCCGATGTGCAGCAGCCTCTTGGTTGGATGACGGGAGAGGATTTGTCGGATCCTGCGGGCCATGGCTCGTTCTCGCCGGAGGTCCCACCCGTTGGACAGGAACCACTGGGCCATGGAACCGTCCTGCCAACAGCGTCTCGCCAGGGCGTACTCCCCCCTGAGGGGTCCTTCGGGGTCCTCCTCCTTCAGCCTCCTCAGGTTTTCGGCTGAGAAGAGCTCAACGGCCCTCCTCAACAGTACCCTCGACTTCAGACAGGAGTCTATAAGTATCACTGGCACGCGGCATCTCAGGCCGTAGGCCTTCGCCGCCCTGTACTCATAAGGGGGGAGGATGAACTCGGCGACCTGCAGCGGGAGGTTCCCCCTCAGGAGCCGAGGGGCGTGCCTTTTACGGAAGCGGAGGGCGTAGGGGCTGACCTCCACGGTGATCAGTTCAGGCCGAAGCTCTCCTATCGTCCTCAGGAGGGCCTCTTCGCCCCGGGGGTCCCTGTGGATTGTGCCGAGCAATATCAGTCGGGACATCTCGGCCTGCTCCCTTCGCTCATCCCTTCCGTCGACGATTTCACAGCCGCTCTATCAGGGCATCGGCGAACTCGGAGCACCTGACCTCCCTGGCCCCTTCCATCTGGCGGGCCAGGTCGTAGGTGACGATCCCCTCGCGGATGGTCCTCTGTAGCGCAGCCCTGGTGAGGGTTGCTACCTCATCCCAACCGAGGTATTCGAACATCATGGCGCCTGAGAGGATGAGGGAGGTGGGGTTGGCCACGTCCTTGCCCGCGTACTTGGGGGCGGTGCCGTGGGTGGCCTCGAAGACGGCTACCTCATCCCCTATATTGGCCCCGGGGGCCATCCCAAGTCCGCCCACCTGGGCCGCCAGGGCATCGGACATGTAATCGCCATTCAGGTTGGGCATGGCCAGTACGTCGTACTCCTCAGGCCGCAGCAGCACCTGCTGGAACATCGCATCGGCGATCCTGTCCTTGATCACCAGTTTGCCCTCCGGGTTCGCCCCTTCGATCAGTTCTTCTTCGAAGATGACCCTGTCCCCGAACTCCTCCCTGGCCACCTCATAGCCCCACTGCCTGAAGCCCCCCTCGGTGAACTTCATGATGTTCCCCTTGTGGACAAGGGTGAGGCTCCGGCGGCCGTGCTTAAGGGCCCATTGGAGGGCGCGCCTGACCAACCGTTTACTACCGTAGGGGCTCATCACCTTCACCCCTATGGCGGCATCGGGACGGATCCTCTGGCCCATCTGGGAGTTGAGGAAGTCTATGACCCGCAGGGCCTCGGGGCTCTGGGCCCTCCACTCGATGCCGGCGTAGACGTCCTCGGTGTTCTCCCTGAAGACGACGATGTCGACCCTCTCGGGATGTCTCATGGGGCTGGGTACGCCGGGGATGTGCTTCACCGGCCTTATGCAGGCGTAGAGGTCCAGTTCTTGCCTTATGGCGACGTTGAGGCTCCTCAGGCCCCCTCCCACGGGGGTGGTCAGGGGTCCCTTTATCCCCACCCCGTGCTCCTTCAATGCCGTAAGGGTTTCCTCTGGGAGCCATTGCCCGGTCTCCCTGTAGGCCTTCTCCCCTGCCAGGAGTTCCCGCCAAAGGACGCGCCTGCTACCCCCGTAGGCCTTTCGTACAGCGGCATCGAAGACCTTGACCGCTGCCCTCCAGAGGTCAGGCCCTATGCCATCCCCCTCGATGAAGGGGATTACCAATTCCTCAGGGCCTTTGAGGTCCTTGCCGGTAGATTCCATCTCCCCTTGGGACATTGAAGCTACTAAAGATGGCCCCTCAGGTCAACTTCGAGGTTGCCGAAGGCCCTCGGTTTGTTTGACTTTGGTAGGCCCCTCTGTTAACTTATCTTCTTCGATGTACTCTACCCTTCAGCAGATATCCGTCATGGTGGTCCCCGTCCTGGCTGCAGTTACCTTCCATGAGGTGGCCCATGGTTGGGTGGCCGATCGTTTGGGGGACCCGACGCCGAGGCTCGCCGGCAGGTTGACCCTCAACCCCCTGCGACATCTGGACCCGATCGGTACCCTGGTCTTCTTCCTCACGAGGATGATAGGTTGGGCTCGTCCCGTGCCCGTCAACCCCTTCAACTTCCGCGATCCGCAGAGGGGGATGATGTGGGTGGCCCTTGCCGGCCCCTCCGCCAACGTGATCTTGGCCCTTTTCTGTGGGCTCTTGTACAGGGCCTTGATGACGATCCCTCTGTCGGCCTCCTCCCCCCTGGCCAACGTATTGGTTCCCCTCGTGCTGATGCTCCATATAGGGGTCGTGGTGAACCTGGGCCTTGCGCTCTTCAACCTCCTACCGGTGCCTCCCTTGGACGGGGGGAGGATCTTGGCGGGGCTCCTGCCCCGCGACAAGGCAGCCTTGTTCTCGAGGGTCGAGCCCTATGGGTTCCTGATCTTGCTGCTGCTGATCTTCGGCGGGGTCGTGAGGGTCTTTCTCTACCCGGCCATAGAGCTGGGGGTTAGGCTCATCATAGGAAGGGCTCTGTAGGAGGAAGGGATGCAGCGCGTCTTGAGCGGCATGAGGCCTACCGGTAAGACCCACTTGGGCCATCTCCACGGGGTCTTCGAGAACTGGCGACAACTGCAGCAACGGTACGAATGCTTCTATTTCGCCGCCGATTGGCATGCCCTCACCTCCGAGTACAGGGACCCCCTGGTGATCCAGGAGACCATGGGGGAGATGTTCGTCGATTGGCTGAGCGTGGGGATAGATCCCGAGAAGTCCACCATCTTCGTGCAATCGTGGGTGAAGGAGCACGCTGAGCTGCACCTCTTGCTCTCCATGATCACCCCCCTTGGATGGCTGGAGCGCAACCCCACCTACAAGGAGCAACAGGAGGAGTTGAAGGGCAGGGACCTGGGGACCTATGGCTTTCTGGGCTATCCGGTGTTGCAGGCCGCCGATATCCTCATCTACAAGGCCCATTATGTACCGGTTGGCAAGGACCAGCTCCCCCACCTGGAGATAACCAGGGAGATCGCCCGGCGTTTTGCCTTCCTCTACCGGCAGGTCTTTCCGGAACCGCAGGCCCTCCTCACGGAGGCCCCGAGCGTACCCGGCATCGATGGCCGGAAGATGAGCAAGAGCTACGACAACGCCATCTACCTGGCCGATCCACCTGAGGTGATCGCCCAGAAGGTCTCCCAGATGTTCACCGACCCCCAGCGGGGCCGCAGGACGGACCCTGGGAGGCCCGAGGTCTGCAGCGTCTTCACCCTCCACAAGATCTACAGCCCCCCGGAGACGCTCCGAGAGATAGACGAGGAGTGCCGCAGGGCGGGGATCGGCTGTGTGGACTGCAAGCGCATCTTGACGAAGAACCTCTGTGACTACCTCGCACCGCTTCAGGAACGGAGGCGTCACTACCTGGGACGCCTGTCGGAGGTGAGGGATATCGTAGAAGAGGGCAGCGCCAGGGCCAGACGGGTAGCCTCCGCGACCATGGAGGAGGTCCGTGAGGCCATGGGTATGGCCTGGTGATGGAGGCCTGCAACGTCAAACTGCCCACCTTTGAGGGGCCCCTGGACCTGTTGCTCCATCTGGTGAGGAAGAACAAGCTCGACATCCGCGACCTCCCCATAGCCCTGATCGCCGAGCAATACCTCGAATACCTCGGGAGGATGAGGGCCTTGGACCTGAACATTGCCGGGGAGTATCTGCTAATGGCCGCCACCCTCCTTTACCTAAAGTCACGGGCCCTCCTCCCCTCCCCTCCTCAGGAGGAGGAAGAGGAGGACCCGCGGGAGGCCTTGGCCCTGAGGATCCTGAGGTATCAGGTCTTCAAGGAGGCTGCGGAGGAGCTCGGTCGAAGGCCTTTGCTTGAGCGGGACGTCTTCTCGAGACCAGATCCTGAAGGGGAGGAAGAGGAGAGGATAGAGGTGGAGCTCTTGGCGCTGCTTGAGGCCCTGAAGGAGGTGGCCAAGAGACCGGAGGGGGAGGCAGTAGAGGAGATAAGCC
>QMLK01000142.1 GCA_003646705.1 Deltaproteobacteria bacterium
GCTGGGAGGCCCACATCTCGTAGCTGGTCCTGAAGGCCTCTTCCGGGGTGTCGTGGAGCAGCACGATTTCGACCTCTGTGCAGTGCGGACCGAACTTTTCTGTGAGCTCTGGGTCCTGGATCCACTCGCCGCTCTTAGGGTCGTAGCGTTTGAAGAGGATGTGGTCGAGCTTGCGCGGACCCTGCTTGCCGTGTCCCGGTTCGCCGATTGAGAGCTTTACAAGGGCGGGAGGGGCCACGATGGGCTTTCCCTCTTCGGTGTGGGTGAGACCCACGATCATTTCGTCCGACCTCCTTTTTTTGGGATTTTTTTGGAGAGCTCCAACACACGGATGGGTTCATCGGCAACTACATGTTGGACTTCACGCTCCAGGCGGGTGAGCTCCGCCGCGGGGATGCGGAGCTGGCGGCCTATTTTCACAGCGCGTATTTGTCCGTTGTGGATTAGACGATAGATGGTCTTGAGGCTGATGGCGAGTGCATCCGCGGCCTGTGCGGGGGTGAGGAACCTCGTCATGGGTGCACCTCCATCTTGCTTCTACCATCTGAGTATCACAACACCCAGTTGTTTGTCAAGCCAATCTGGTTCGAGTCTAATGGTCGGCAAGTGTGTTGCATTTGCGCCAAAGATATGCTATTCTATGTGATCCTAACAGGCAGTTGGGGATTGAAAGGGTTTCATGGTTTTGCTTGCAGATCAGGCAAAAGGTTGAATAGAATGTCGAACTCCTGGGCTAAATTTAAATATTGGGGGTAAAGATGGGAGACCTGGGGGCATTGATTCTGAGCACGAGGAAGCAGCGGCGGTTATCCCGGCGTCAGGTTGCGCGGGCGGCGGGCATATCGGAGGAGTACCTCCGCCGCATAGAGACCATGGGCAAGGTGCCGAATGACGAGGTGGTAATCAGGCTTGCGGAGGTCCTGGAAATCGACATGCAGCAGGCGGTGGTGATGGCGCACAGGGACAGGGCTCCCGAGGCGGCCAAGGCTTTTTTCCCGGTCTTCAGGAAGCCCCTTTCCCGGGCGAAGGAGCTGGTAAGTGTGCCAGTTGTTGCGTATGTTGATGCTTTTGAGCCCTTCAGAATTGATCTGAATAAGCCTGCAATAGACGAGATACCGCTGAGTGCGGTAACTCTCCCTGAGAAGGTCGTTCCGTCGCATCTGTACGCGGTGCGGGTGAAAGGGAACAGCATGTTGCCGCTGTTCCGCGACGGTGACGATCTGATTGCAAAGCCTGCCAGTATGGGAACCATCAGAGAGGCGGATGTGGTGATCTTTCGAGACGTGGAGGGCAACTCCTGGGTCAAGCTGGTTGAGTTCCAGGGAGATGAGGTCATCTTTCGCTCTCTTAGTCCGCTTCGCCGTCCCATCCGCCGCAGGATCGACGAGGCCGTCAAGCTGGACAAGGTTATCCTCATCGTCCGCAAGTAGTGCGATTTTTTTCACGTTTCTTGCACAGGACACCCGCCGGAGGAAATGCTCCATTCGATTTACGGAACGCCCAGGTGCCAGTATAGGTGCCAGTTCTGCATTCTTTTACTGTCCACTCCTGGGCATGAGTGTCCAAAACCGAAGGTTGCGAAAAGTAAGAATTGACGGTATTAAAGTCCGCTGTGGGGCACTCCTGGGTATTCGTGTCCCAAAGGCCCGACTCGGCGTGGAAGGCCGTGGCCCGTTCTCTGGGTTCGAAGACCGTCACCTCCCGGGCGTAGCGGAGGGCGGCCTCGGCGATCTCCTCCGGGCCGAGCCACCGTCCGGTGGCCCGCTGGGTGAACCTCCACGAGTGACACTTGCGGCAGCTCATGTTGCAGCCGGACTGGTAGATGGAGAGGTAATGCTCGGGGCGGGAGAGGTGGATGGCCTCTATCAGCCGCTCTGGCCTGCCCTCCCTCCAGCGCAAGGTGGCCTCGCAGGCGACCTTAAGGCCCTCAGGGGTCTCGGTGGCGCAACTGCCCGGGGCGAGGCCCTCATCCTTGAGCCTACACCTGACCAAGGCCCTCCCCCCTTGGGGCGCAGGCCTTTATGCAGATGCCGCAGATGTACTGTCCAACGTTGTACTTCTTCCTGAACTCCTTGAGCTTCTCAAAGCACTTCAGGTGGTCGAAGTCCTCTGGCCGTTCCTTTATGGCCCCCACGGGGCAGACTGGGATGCAGCGCCTGCAGTCCCCACAGCCCGGCCCTTCATAAGGCGGGTCGGTGCGGAGCGGGAGGTCGGTGAGGATGCTCACAAGCCTCACCCGGGCGCCGAACTGAGGGGTCACCAGGAGGTTGTTCCTGCCCCGCCAGCCGAGGCCACAGGCTTGGGCGAGGGACTTGTGGTCGAAGTGGGCCCGTTGGTGCTCCCAGTCCACTATCTGGGAGGCTGCGATGGGGAGGGCCTTCCCCCCTAAGTCCTCGATGACCTTGGCCACCCTGAAGGCTATCTGGTCCAGGATGTAGTTGGCCTGGCGGTAGTGGTGGAGGTAGAACAGGGTAGGGTGGTCCTCGATCCTCTCCATGACCCCTTCGGCGAGCCTGATCCCTATGGAGATGCCGAAGGGCAGTTCCTCCAGGACCTCCTCCCCCAGCTCCAGGACCTTCCACCCCTTGCCCTCCAGGCTGGTCACCCCGAAGAGGTCGGCCCCCCACCTCTTGGCCTCTTCGGCGAGCCTCCGGTAGTGCTCTTCTTGGACCCCTTCCATCTACGGATAGATCCCGCGGAGCAGGTGGGCCTTGAGCACCCTTCCGACCCCCAGGATGTATGCGGCCATCCTCATGGTCACCTTCTTCTCCTCGTGGATGGCCACCACCTCGTCGAAGCTCCTCTTCAGGATGTTCTCCAGGCGGGTGGCCACCTCCTCTTCGCTCCAGAGCAGCTCCTGCAGGTTCTGGACCCACTCGAAGTAAGAGACCACTACCCCGCCGGCGTTGGCCAAGATGTCGGGTACCACGAAGATGCCCTTTTCGGCAAGGATCTCGTCAGCCTCAGGCGTTGTAGGGCCGTTGGCCCCCTCGACCAGGATCTTGGCCTTAATCCTGGGGGCATTCTCCTCCGTGATCACCCCTTCCAGGGCTGCAGGGACCAAGATATCACAATCCAGCTCGAGGAGCTCTTTGTTGGTGATGACCTCCGTCCCCGAGACCTCCTCCTGCAGTAGACAGGCGTAGCGCTTCTTGCAGTCGAGGGCAGCCCTGATGTCGAGGCCCTTTTCGTTGTAGAGGCCCCCCTTGGAGTCGCTTATGGCGATGACCTTGGCCCCGGCCTTATCGAAGTACTGGGCGGCGATGCTCCCCACGTTCCCACAGCCCTGGATCACCACCCGGGCCCCTTCTATGGGGATGTTCAGGTACTCGCAGGCCTTCAAGGTGCTGATCACTACCCCCTTTCCCGTGGCCTCGTACCTGCCCACCGAACCCCCCAGCTCTAAGGGTTTACCGGTGACCACCCCGGGCACGGCGTAGCCCTTGAAGGTGGAGTAGGTGTCCATGATCCACGCCATAACCTGGGGGTTGGTGTAGACGTCGGGGGCGGGGATGTCGACCTCGGGACCAATCGCTATTGATATCTCCCACGTGAACCGCCGGGTGAGGCGCTCCAGCTCCCCCTGGCTGAGTTCCTTGGGGTTGCACTGGACGCCGCCCTTGGCACCGCCGAAGGGGATGTTCACCACCGCCGACTTCCACGTCATCCACATGGCCAGGGCCCTCACCTCGTCCAGGTCCACCTCTGGGTGGTAGCGGATTCCACCCTTGAAGGGACCGCGGGTGTCGTTGTGCTGGACCCTGTAACCGGTGAAGACCCTGACCGAGCCATCATCCATCTTGACGGGGAAGTGGACGGTCAGCTCCCTCTTGGTGCTCTTGAGGCGTTCCAAGATCCCAGGGTCTACGTCGAAGTATTTGGCCACCAAGTCCACCTGCTTTCGAGCCATCTCCAAGGTCTGCGTTCCCTTCTCCGCCATGTCCAACCTCCTTTTCCGTTTTTTTGGTGGATTTTTTCCGATAGTGTAAAACAACCCCTCCTGAAGTACAAGACCTTGTCTCCCCATGGCTTTTGGTCTATCCTGGTCCACAGTTTTTGAGGAGGTCGAAGATGGATAGGGAGGAGGCCCTGAGGTTGGTCAAGGAGAAGGTCAAGACGAAGAACCTGGTAAAGCACATGCTGGCCGCAGAGGCCTGTA
>QMLK01000143.1 GCA_003646705.1 Deltaproteobacteria bacterium
CTTCTGGCCTTCCATCCCGATTTCCGCCTGAGGGATCTCCCCGCCACCCCACGCAGTCAAGCCCTGTAGTGCCTGGAGGTGGCCGAGGCCGAAGGGGTGCAGACCCTACACCTGGGGAATGTCCACCTGCTGTGGTGACTCACCTCACCACCACCCGGTGGTACCTCTTCTTGCCGGCCCGCAGGAGCAATTCCCCTCCCTGGAGGTGTTCGAGGGTGATGAGTTGGTCGAAGGCCCGGGGGCGTTCTCCGTTGAGGTATCCTCCCCCCTGACTTATGAGGCGGCGGGCCTCGCTCTTGGTGGCAGCGAGGCCCGTAAGGGCGAAGAGTTCGTAGGCGGGGATACCCACCCTCAGGCGATCCTCCTCGAGGAAGGTGGTGGGGAGGGCCTCAAGGTCCCCGGCTTCGCCGCGGAAGGCCCGCCTTGAGGTCTCTTGGGCCCTTCGGGCCTCATCCTCGCCGTGTACGAACTTGGTGACTTCGTAGGCCAGGACCTCCTTGGCCTCCCGTAGCTCCTCCCCCTGAAGGGCCCCCAGCCGCCTCACCTCCTCCATCGGCAAGAAGGTGAAGAGGGCGAGAAACCGCTCCACGTCGCGGTCGTCCACGTTTATCCAGTATTGGTAGAACTCGTAGGGGGAGGTGAGCTCGGGGTCAAGCCACACGGCCCCCCTCTCGGTCTTGCCCATCTTTTCGCCCGTGGCTGTGGTCAGAAGGGGAAAGACCATCCCGTAGGCCGTCCCCCCCTCGACGCGACGGATGAGGTCCACGCCGGCGCAGATGTTGCCCCATTGGTCACTGCCGCCCATCTGGAGCCGGCAACCGTAATGTCTCCAGAGGTGGAGGAAGTCGTAGGCCTGCAGCAACATGTAGTTGAACTCGACGAAGTTCAGCCCCGTGGTCTCAAAGCGCAGCCTGTAGGTCTCGGCAGCCAACATCCGGTTGACGCTGAAGTGGCGACCGATGTCCCGCAGGAACTCGATGTAGTTTAGCTTGGTGAGCCATTCGGCGTTGTTCAGGAGTAGGGCCCGCCTCCCCTCGAAGTCCAAGAAGCGGCTGAGCTGCCCCTTCAGGGCCTCGGCGTTCTGCTGGATCTCCTCCCTGGACATGATCCGGCGCATCTCCTTCTTGCCGCTCGGGTCACCGATGAGCCCGGTGCCACCCCCCATCAGGGCGATGGGCCTGTGGCCGGCTCGCTGCATGTGGGCCAGGGCCATGATGGGCAGCAGGTTCCCCACGTGGAAGCTCTTGGCCGTGGGGTCGAAGCCGATGTAGCAGGTGACCCTCTCGGAGCCGAGGAGTTCCCTCAGGCCCTCGGGGTCGGTCACCTGTTCCACGAAGCCGCGTTCCTGCAGCACGTCGTAGACGTTACCCATGGCCTCCTCCCGGCATCCTCCTGATCCTCCTTATGCTGCGGGCAAGGCCCGTGACCTCATCCACCTCGAGCAGCACCCCCTGCAGCTCCACATCCCCTTTGGCCACTTGGAACTTGTTGGGCAGGAGGGTGAGGAACCCTTCGATGGCGATCTCCTTCCTCATCCCTATGACCGAGTCCAAGGGCCCGGTCATGCCCGCATCGGTGATGTAGGCCGTCCCCCCGGGCAGTACCCTCTCGTCCGCGGTCTGGACATGGGTGTGGGTGCCGATGACCGCGGTGACCTCCCCGTCCAAGAACCACCCCATGGCCATCTTCTCCGAGGTGGCCTCGGCGTGGAAGTCCACCACCACTATCGGGGTCTCCCCCTTGAGGTACTCGATCTGCCGTTCAGAGACCCGGAAGGGCGACTCCACGGGCCTCATGAAGACCCTTCCCTCCAGGTTGAGCACCCCCACCTTCATCCCCCGCCTGCTCAGGAAGATCCCGCTCCCACGGCCTGGGACCCCTGGGGGGTAGTTGGCGGGGCGCAGCAGCCGGGGATGACTCTCCAGGTACGGGAAGATCTCCTTCTTCTTCCAGATGTGGTTGCCCGACGTGAGCACATCTATCCCCAGGGCAAGCAGCTCTTCGGCCTTCTCCGGGGTGATGCCGATGCCCCCCGCTGCGTTCTCCCCGTTGGCCACCACGAAGTCTATCCCCTCCTCCCTGATGAGGCCGGGGAGGATCTCCCGCACCGCCCTCCTGCCAGCCCTGCCCACGATGTCACCTATGAAGAGGATCTTCAAGGCCCCTTCCCGTCATTTGGCGTAGTCCACCGCCCGGACCTCCCTGATCACCGTCACCTTGATCTGGCCCGGGTAGTGGAGCTCCTTCTCTATCTTCTTCGCCACCTCGCGGCTCAACATCAGCGCCTCCTCATCGGAGACGCGGTCGCTGTAGACGATCACGCGGACCTCACGGCCGGCCTGGATGGCGTAGGCCTTCTCCACCCCGGGGAAGGAGCGGCCGATCCGCTCCAGGTCCTGGAGTCTCTTGACGTAGGTCTCGTACATCTCCCTGCGGGCCCCGGGCCTGGCCCCAGAGAGGGCATCGGCTGCCTGCACCAGCACGGCCAGGAGGTTGTCAGGGCTCGGCTCGTCGTGGTGGGCCGCTATGGCCCTTATGATCTCTTCAGACTCCCCGTACTTGCGCGCCAACTCCGCCCCGATGGCCGCATGGCCCCCCTCCACCTCGTGGTCCACGGCCTTGCCTATGTCGTGCAGCAGCCCAGCCCTCTTGGCCTGCTTCACGTTGAGGTTGAGCTCCGCGGCCATGATCCCGCAGAGGAAGGCCACCTCCAGGGAGTGCTGGTAGACGTTTTGACCGTAGCTGGTCCTGTACTTCAACCTCCCCACCAGCTTGATCAGCTCGGGGTGCAGGTCGTGGATCCCCAAGTCGAAGGCCGCCTGGTTGCCGGCCTCCTTGATCGACTGCTCGATCTCCTCCTCCACCTGGCTCACCACCTCCTCGATCCTGGCGGGGTGGATCCTTCCGTCGCTCACCAGCCGCTCCAGGGCCAGGCGGGCCACCTCCCTCCTGACGGGGTTGAAGCTCGAGACGATCACCGCCTCGGGGGTGTCATCGATGATCAGATCGACGCCGGTGGCGGCCTCGAAGGCCCTGATGTTCCTGCCCTCTCGACCGATGATCCTCCCCTTCATCTCCTCAGCGGGGAGGTTCACCAGGGAGACGGTCTTTTCGGCTACGTACTCGCCGGCATAGCGCTGCACCGCCAGGGCGATGATCTCCTGGGCGCGCTTTGTAGCCTGCTCTCGCAGTTCATCCTCTATCTCCTTGATCCTCTTGGCCGCCTCGTACTTGGCCTCCTCCTCCATCCGTTCCATCAGGAGCTTTTTGGCCTCCTCGGCCGTCACCCCCGAGAGGTGCTCCAAACGCTGACGTTCCTCCTGGAGCAGCTCTTCGTACTGGCGCTCCTTCTCCTGCACCCTTTGCTCCCTCGCCTTTAGCTCTCCCTCCTTCCTCTCCAGCTCCGCCTCCTTGGCGTCCAGGAGGTCCACCCTCTTGTCGATGTTGTTCTCCCGTTGCTGGAGCCTCTTCTCCAGACGCAGGAGCTCCTCCCGCTTCTGGGCCATCTCCCTTTCGACTTCCGCCTTGATCCTGTAGGCCTCCTCCTTCGCCTGCAAGGAGGCCTCCTTGCGTTTGATCTCGGCCTGCCGCTCTGCCTCCTTGAGGATCTCTGAGGCCTGCCGCTCTGCCTCTCTGAGCTTGCCCTTGAGGGCCCTTCGGCCCCACCAGATCCCTAAGACCAACCCCGCTGCCGAAGCCGCTGCAAAGATTGCCACTCCGGCCAACACCATTTTCCGCCTCCTTTCCGGAAAACAGCGAGGGAGGGCAGGGGATGAAAGGCTCAGGACTTCAGAGGATTCGGCCTTACTCTGATGGGTCTTTCCCTCTCCTTCAACATAGCTATGGGAAAAGGCCCTTTAGGCCTTTGGAGGCTCAAAGCGTCTTCTGGTCGATCCTCTCGAGGGCTATGAACTCCTCGAGCCTTTCGACCCGCTCCCTCAACCTCTTGCGCATCTCCTCGCTGTTTCTCCTATCTCTTATATACTCCTCCGCTATATGCAGCGCGGCCAGTATAGCCACTTGGAGGGTGGACACCGCCCCCGTCCTCTCGGCTACCTCCCTCATCTTCTGATCGACGAAGCCAGCAACCTCTCGGACGTATCCCTC
>QMLK01000144.1 GCA_003646705.1 Deltaproteobacteria bacterium
CCTTCCCTCTTCATAACCCCTCTTCTATTTCCTAATCCCCCTCCTCTTGGGCGTCAAGGCCCCGAGGTCCTTCCTTTGCCTCAGCGCCATGGCTATAATCTCCATAACGTGGGCAGATCCTCAGTCCACTTAAAAGGCGGCCTCCTGTCCTATATCGAGGAGGGGAGAGGTCCTCCGGTGATCCTGATCCACGGGGCCGGCGGCAGGGCCGAGGTATGGAGGGACCTCTTCCCCATCCTCTCGCCGCACTTTTCCTTCTATGCCCTGGACCTGCCTGGCCACGGGTCCTCCTCCCACAGGGGCTGTGAGAGGATCGAGGACTACAGCGATGTCGTCCTGGAGTTCATCGAGGCCTCAGGGCTCCAGGGGGTGGCACTGGTGGGCCATTCCATGGGAGGGGCCATCGCCATAAAGGCCGTCCCGCGCTCCGCAAGGGTTAAGGCCCTGGTGCTCGTGGGCACGGGGCCGGTCCTCGAGGTCAACCCGAAGCTCCTCAAGGCCTTGGAGGAAGATTTCCAGGAAGGGGTGAAGATGATCGTCCGCTGGGCCTTCGCGAGGGAGGCCCCCACGGAGTTGCGCCAGGAGGCCGAGGAGATGTTTTACCAGGCGGGCCAGAGGGTCGTCCTCCAGGACATGAGGGCCTGCCATCTCTACAACGGCTGGGAGGAGCTGCCCCGGATATCGGTCCCCACCCTGGTGGTCTGCGGAGGGCAGGACGTGATGACCCCTCCAGGGCTCTCCCAGCAGTTGAAGGAGGGGATCGCTGGGGCCCGTTTGGTCCTCATAGAGGGGGCCGGGCACGTGCTCCAGAGGGAAAAAGGGAGGGAGCTGGCCGAGACGATAAAGGCCTTCCTCCAAGAGGCCCTCAGCCGGGGCTAAGCGAGGCCTCCTGGCCCCCGCCTCACGTCCTCGAAGATCATGTAGCCACAGGGGATGAGGATCAAAGTGATGAAGGTGGCAAACAGTACCCCAAAGCCCAGGCTCACAGCCATGGGGATCAGGAAGCGGGCCTGAAGGCTCCGCTCCAGGATCAAGGGGGTGAGGCCGGCGAAGGTGGTGAGGGTGGTGAGGATGACGGCCCTGAACCTCAGGGTCCCTCCCCGGAGGACGGCCTCCTGAAGGGGCACCCCCTGGGTCCTGAGGCGGTTGACGGCGTTGATCAGGATGAGGGAGTCGTTGACCACCACGCCGCTCAGGCCCACTATGCCGAAGAAGCTCAACATGGACAGGTCCAGGCCCATTATCAGGTGTCCGAGGAAGGCCCCCACGATGCCGAAGGGGATGCCGTCATGACGATCAGGGGTTGGCTGAAGGACCGAAAGGGGACGGCCAGCAGGGCGTAGATGAGGAAGAGGGCGAGGATGAAGCCCTTCTCGACGTCCGCCATCGACTCCTTTTGTTCCTTACCCGCCCCCTCGATGCTGTAGCTGAGGCCTGGGAACTCATCCTCGAGCAGGGGGAGGACCCCCCTCTGGAGGTCCTTACGTATCCGGTCGGCGTTGGCAACCGCTTCATCCACATCGGCAGAGACCGTGATGACCCGCCGGCGATCCACCCTTTCGATGGAGAGGTACTCCTGGGCCATCTCGAGCTCTGCGACCTCCCTGAGGGGGACCTCGTGGCCGGAAGGGGTGCGGATCCACATCTCCTCGAGCCTACCCAAGGACCGCCGTTCCGAGACCGGATAACGGACCATGACCTTCACCTCATCGCGGTCGCGTTGGAACCTCAAGGCCTCAGCGCCGTAGAAGGCATGGCGTACCTGGTAGGCGACGTCGCTCATGCTGAGGCCGAGGTCACGGGCCTTGGGCTTCAGCCTTATCCTCACCTCCTCCTTGCCGGGGATGAAGCTGTCGGCGATGTCATAGACCCCTGAGTAACCCCTGAGGGCGTCCTTCAACCTCTCGGCAGCGGCGATGAGTACCCGGTGATCCTCGTGGTAGAGGTTTATCTCGATGGCCTTGCCTAGGCTGAAGAGCTCGCTTTGAAAGGTGAGGGCCTCCACATCGGGTATGGTCCCCACCTTCTTGCGCCATAGGGCGGCGAGCCCCCTGGCGCTTATCCCGGGCCGCTTCTCGCCCTCCACGAGCTGCACGATCACCTGGGCCAGGTGCTCCCCGACTTGGATCTTACCGCGGTGAAAGCCGCCCCCCATCTGGAGGCCCACGAAGGAGGTCATCGACTCAAGCAGCGGGACCTCCAGGGAGAAGTCCCTCTCAGCCTCCGATAGGGCCTCCTTGGCGGCCTCCTCTATGCGTTCCACCACCTCCAAGGTCCTCTCCAAGGGGGTGCCGGGCGGCATGGTGAGGTGGCAGGCCATCCAATCGCTCTCCACCCTGGGGAAGAAGGTGAAGAGGAGCCTCCCCCCTCTCCACAGGCCGAGGCTCAAAAGCAACAAGGCCACCCCCAAGGCCGCCACCAGGTAGCGCCACCTCAGGCAGAGGCTGAGGAACTTGGCGTAAGGGCCATGGATGAAGCGCCTGAGCCCCCTGGTGACCCTCCCGGGGGCCTTGCCCCCCTTACTCCGGGCCAAATGGGCGGGGAGCACCAAGAGGGCCTCGGTGAGGGAGCCGGCCAAGACCACGATGACCACCAGGGGGATGTTCCTCAAGAGCTTCCCCATGGTCCCCCCGGCCATCATCAGGGGGACGAAGGCAGCCATGGTGGTCAGCACCGAGAAGACCACAGGACCGGCCACCTCGTTGGCGCCCTCAACAGCCGCTTCGAGTCTCCCCAAGCCCTCCTCCCTCTTGCGAAAGACGCTCTCCCCGATGACTATCGCGTCGTCCACCACGATCCCCAGGACCATGATGAAGGCGAAGAGGGACACCATGTTGATGGAGACGTCGAACTTGGGCAGGAGCCAAAGCCCCGTGGCGAAGGCGACGGGGATGCCCATGGTGATCCAGAAGGCCAAGCGGGGCTGGAGGAAGACCCCCAGGGTGATGACCACCAGCACCATCCCCAGGGCCATGTTCTTCAAGAGCAGCCTCAGGCGGCTCCTGAGCACCCGGGACATGTCCCAGAAGAAATCGATATCTACCCCAGGGGGCAAGGTGGGCTTGATCCTCTCCACGTAATCCTTCACCGCCTTGGCCACTTCCAGGGCGTTCTGCTCCCCTATGCGCCAGACCTTGACGACCGCAGCCGGTTTGCCCATGAAGCGGGCCAGGAGGTCCACATCCTCGAAGCCCTCCTCCAGGGAGGCTATCTCCCCCAGGGTGACCCTTGAGCCATCGGGCCGGGCGACGATGACCAGGTCTCGGTATCGGTCGGCGTAATAGCGCCTGCCCTTGGCACGGATGAGGATCTCCCTGTCGGAGGCCTTAATGCTGCCTGCCGGCAGATCGAGGCTCCCCCTCCGCACCGCCTCAGCCACTTGCCCCAAGGTCAAACCGTAGCGCTTGAGGGCCTCCTCCGAGACCTCTATGTGGATCTCCCTCTCGCGCACCCCGAAGAGCTCGGCCTGGGTGACCCCTGGGAGGCGGGTAATCCCGTCCTTGACCCTTTCGGCCAAGGTCTTGAGGACCTCCTCGGAGACCTCGCCGTAAAGGGCCACGTTGATCACCTCTCTGCTCCGGGCCATCTCCTTGACCACGGGACGCTCGGCCTCCTCGGGAAAGGTGGTAATCTGCTCTACCTCTGACTTCACCTCGTCGAGGAGCTGCCGTACATCAAACCCCTCAAGCACCTCGATCCTGACCGATCCCAAGCCCTCCCGGGCCGTGGAGTAGATCCTCTTCACCCCCTCAAGCCCTGCCACCCGCTCCTCGATCTCCCTGACGACCGAGGCCTCCACCTCTGAAGGGGAGGCCCCGGGGTACTTGACGGTGACAGAGATCATGTCGAGGGAAACCTCAGGGACGACCTCCACCTTGATGCTCAAGGCGGTCAGCACCCCGGCCAGCAACAGGAAGGACATCAACAGGTTGGCCGTCACGTGGTTGGAGGCGAACCAGCCGATGAGCCCCTTCACCGCCTTGGCCACTTCCAGGGCGTTCTGCTCCCCTATGCGCCAGACCTTGACGACCGCAGCCGGCTTGCCCATGAAGCGGGCCAGGAGGTCCACATCCTCGAAGCCCTCCTCCAGGGAGGCTA
>QMLK01000145.1 GCA_003646705.1 Deltaproteobacteria bacterium
ATGAGGAACTCATCAGCGGCCAGCAGCAGGTCCTTGAACTCGAGGAGGGCAGAGGGGCCCAGGATCAGCAAGGGTATGGGCCTCTCTCTCCTCAACCCCTCCAGGATCTCGAGGGCCCTCGAGGCGACCGAAGGGTCCCTCACCTCCAACAGGACCAGGTCCGGCGCCCTGTTGACCAGCTCCTCCTCCAGGTCCTCCCCTGGCCTCACCTCCTCCCAGAGGAGGTCCTCCCGCATTTCCCCCTCCAAGGGCTCTGTCGGGATCGTCCCCTCGCCTACATAAAGGACCTTGAACACCCTTCTCTCCTGAAGTCAAAGGCCCCTCTATTTTAACCGATGGTCCCCGGGGTATAAAGGAAAAAGGGGAGGGATCGACCCCTCCCCCTTTCGGCGTGCTCAGAGGATCGGCAGATATTTCTTCAGCTCGTACTCGGTGACCTGGGCCCGATAGTCGTCCCATTCCGCCTTCTTGTTTCGGATGAAGCTCCAGAAGACGTGCTCGCCGAGGCATTCCCTGACCAGCTCGCTCCGCTCCATCAGCTCTATGGCCTCGCCCAAGCTGCCGGGCAGCGTCCCTATGCCCCTCTCCCTCAGTTCTTCCTCGCTCAAGTGGTAGACGTCCACCTCTACCGGAGGGGGAAGCTCATATTCCTCCTCGACGCCTTTGAGCCCCGCGGCCAGCATGACGGCGAAGGTGAGGTACGGGTTGCAGGCGGGGTCAGGGGAGCGGAATTCAGCCCGTGTGGCCTTCTCCTTGCCGGGCTTGTACTCCGGGACCCGCACCAAGGCCGAGCGGTTCCTCGTCCCCCAGGAGATATAGGCCGGGGCCTCATACCCTGGCACCAGGCGCTTATAGGAGTTTACCCATTGGCACGTTACGGCGGTGATCTCGGGGGCATGCTTGAGGAGCCCCGCGATGAAGGAGCGGCCCACCTTGGAGAGATGGTAGGGGTCGTCTGGGCTGAAGAAGGCGTTCTTATCCCCTCGGAAAAGGGACTGATGGGTGTGCATTCCGCTGCCGTTGATGCCGTAGACGGGCTTCGGCATAAAGGTGGCGTACACCCCGTTCTCCAAGGCCACCTGTTTGACCACCACCTTGTAGGTCATGACGTTGTCGGCCATGGTGAGGGCATCGGTGTACTTCATGTCCACCTCGTGTTGGCTGTAAGCCACCTCGTGGTGGCTGTACTCCACGCCGATCCCCATCTCTTCCAGGACCAGGACGGTCTGACGCCGTAGGTCCACGGCCAGGTCTAAGGGGACCATGTCGAAGTAGCCCCCTCGGTCGAGGAATTCCGTCCCCTCCGGGGATTTGAAGTAGAAGTACTCCAGCTCTGGTCCCACATAATAGGTGAAGCCCTTCTCGGCGGCCTTCTGGAGGTTGCGTTTTAACACATAGCGGGGGTCCCCCTCGAAGGGCACGCCCTCCGGCCTCAGGATGTCGCAGAACATCCTGGCCACCCCGTATTCCCTGGGGCGCCAGGGAAGGATGCAGAAGGTGTTGGGATCGGGCATGGCCACCATATCGCTTTCCTCAATGCGGACGAACCCCTCGATGGAGGAGCCGTCAAAGCCCACACCCCCTTCCATGGCATCGGGCAGCTCCTCGGCCGTGATGGTGAAGCTCTTGAGGAAGCCCAGGATGTCGGTGAACCAGAGCTTGATGAACTTGATGTTCCGCTCCTTCACTACGTTCAACACGTATTCCTTCGCCTCTTTGGATGCCTCCATCTCGTCCCTCCTCTGTTTTTATCGATAAGAGCAGCTTTTTGTTACGGGAATATTACAACAGCATGACCTCCCCTTCGAGCGAAAAACTCCCGATGCTGAGGCGCCTCAATCCCATCTCCTTGTCAAGCAGGGGGTAGGGGGGTAAAATCTCTTGCCTTGCAAAAAGTTTCGGGAGAGGATCGCGTTGAAGACCTCAGAGATGATGGTGCCCACTGTGGTAATGGCCCTCCTCGCCCTGGGCCTCGTGTTGATGGCCTACGCCAAGGGTACGGGACAGCATATGGAAGGTCTGAAGATGGCCTTGAGGATGACCTTGCAGGTGCTGCCCCTTTTGGTCTTCGCCTTCATCGTGGCCGGGATGGTCCAGATCCTGCTGCCCCGAGAGGCCTTGGCCAAATGGGTGGGCGTCGAGTCCGGCATAAGGGGCATCATCCTCGGTACCATAGCCGGGGGTTTCGCGCCAGGGGGGCCCTTCGTCAGTCTGCCCGTTGCCGCCGGGCTCCTACGCGCCGGAGCCAGCGTCGGCACCATGGTCGCCTTCCTGACCTCATGGTCCCTGTGGGCGGTGAGCCGATTGCCCATGGAGGTGGGGATAATGGGCTGGAAATTCACCTTGATCCGCGTTGCGAGCACCTTCTTCTTCCCTCCCCTCGCCGGCTTGATGGCCCAGGCCCTTTTCGGGGGCGTCAAAGACCTCTGACCATTGGGCCCTAGGGCGACTCTTCGCGATAACGGTTGGTCATGGGGAGGCGCCAATCCTTGCCGAAGGCCCGATGGGTGATCTTCACCCCCGGAGGGGCTTGGCGGCGTTTGTACTCGTTGCGATCCACCATCCTTATGACTTGCTTCACCACCTCTGGATCAAAGCCCATGGATACGAGGTTCTCGAAACTGGCGTCCTCCTCCACGTACCCCTTCAGGATGGGGTCGAGGATATCGTAGGGGGGGAGGGTGTCGGTGTCTTTCTGGCCGGGCTTGAGTTCGGCCGAAGGGGGCTTCTGCAGAACGCTCTGAGGGATGAGGTCTCGGCCCTGCCGTTGGTTCCTCCAGCGAGCCAGCTCGTACACGAGGGTCTTGGGCACGTCCTTTATCACGGCGAAGCCCCCCGCCATGTCGCCGTAAAGGGTGGCGTAACCGCAGGCCATCTCGCTCTTGTTCCCCGTCGTCAGGACCAGCCAGCCGAACTTGTTGGAGAGGGCCATGAGGATGTTGCCACGGATCCTGGCCTGGAGGTTCTCCTCAGCTACCCCCGGCTCGGTCCCAGCGAAATGGGGGGCGAGCATCTCGAGGTAGCTCTTGAAGGCGGGCTCGATGGGGATGACCTTCAGCTCTATGCTGAGGTTTTGGGCCAATGCCTCTGCGTCCCTGAGGCTGCCCTCCGAGGAATAGCGGGAGGGCATGGAGACCCCCACGACGTTCTCGGCGCCGATGGCATCCACGGCTATGGTGGCCACCAGGCTGGAGTCGATGCCCCCTGACAGGCCGATGACCACCTTCTTGAAGCCGTTCTTCCTCACGTAGTCCCTTGTACCGGTGACCAGGGCTGAATAGATCTCCTCGATCAGGGGCATGGGTTCGGTGTAGGTGGCGGGACGGGGGGGCTTCTTAGGGGCTGACTCGTCGTTCACCAGGACAAGGGCAGAATCCCCCCCTTGGGCCGTGGCCATGAACCTCTCCTTGCGGAGTCTGGGGTCGTGGAGCCGCGTCCTGAAGACCTCCTCCAGCACGAGGTCGGCCACCACCAAATCCTCCTCGAAGCCCTTCCCCCGGGCGATGAGCTTGCCCTCCTGGTCGAAGATGACGCTATGGCCGTCGAAGACCAGCTCGTCCTGTCCGCCCACCATGTTTACGTAGGCCATGAGGGCCACGCCATCTGAGGCCCTCACTGAGAGCATCCTCTCGCGGACCTCGCGCTTTCCCGCGTGGTAGGGGGAGGCGTTGATGTTGACGATCAGCTCGGCCCCGGCGAGCACCTCGACGATGGCAGGCCCCGTGGGATACCAGATGTCCTCACATATGGTTACCCCTACCTTTATCCCCCTGATGAGGAAGACGGGACAGCGGTCCCCTGCCTTGAAGTACCGCTCTTCGTCGAAGACCCCGTAATTGGGCAGATAGACCTTGTGATAGGTCCCTTTACGCTCCCCACCGTGGATTACAGCGGCGGCGTTGTAGAGGTCCTCCTCCACGTCCACGAAGCCGACGATCAAGGTGATTTCGCGCCCCCTGGTGAAGTCCACCACCTCCTGCAGGGCCTTGAGGTTATCGCGTACGAAGGAAGGCTTGAGTAAGAGGTCCTCAGGGGGGTAGCCGGTTATGGCCATCTCCGGGAAACAGAGGAGGTCGACCC
>QMLK01000146.1 GCA_003646705.1 Deltaproteobacteria bacterium
AGAGGGACCTGGGGGTCCACACCGAGATGCTGAGCGACGCCTACATCGACCTGATCGCCGAGGGGGTGATAACCAACGAGAGGAAGACGCTGCATCCCGGCAAGATCATCGCCAGCTTCTGTATGGGCACCAGGAGGCTCTATCGGTTCGTCCACAACAACCCCATGATAGAGCTTCACCCCTCGGAGTACGTAAATAACCGCTTCGTGATCGCCCAGAACGACAGGATGGCCTCCATAAACACGGCCCTCGAGGTGGACCTGACGGGCCAGGTCTGCTCGGACTCCCTGGGTTACCTCTTTTACAGCGGCGTCGGCGGACAGGCCGATTTCCTCCGAGGGGCGGCCATGTCCAAGGGGGGTGTGCCCATCATCGCCCTGCCCTCCACCGCCAAGGCGGGGCAGGTCTCCAGGATCGTCCCGCGTCTGAGCGAAGGGGCCGGCGTGGTCATAACCAGGGCGGGGGTCCACTTCGTGGTCACCGAGTACGGCATCGGTTACCTCAGGGGGAGGGACGTGGCCCAGAGGGTCTTGGAGATGGTGAACCTCGCCCACCCCAGATTCCGCAAGGGACTGCTGGAGGCGGCCAAGGAGAAGCACTACATCTTTGCCGATCAGATACCCCCTCCCGAAAAGGACCTCGTATACCTGGAGAAGCTGGAGCGCACCTTCGAGCTCAAAGACGGCAGGAAGGCCCTCATCCGTCCCATAAGGCCGACGGACGAGTTCGCCTTCAGGAACTTCATCTACTCCTTCTCGGACGAGTCCCTCTACAACCGCTTCTTCCAGGTGATCAGGGTATGGCCCCACCCGGAGGCCCAGCGCTGGGTCAACATAGATTACGAGAGGACGATGACCCTGGTGGCGGTCATAGAGGAGGAGAAGGAAGTCCAGAGGATCATCGGCATGGCCCAATACGGGGAGGCCGAACCCGGTACGGTGGAGGTCGCCCTGCTGGTCCACGAGGACTTCAGAAACCAGGGCCTCGGCACCTTCATGCTGAGGCTGATCCTGGAGATCGCCAAGGAGAAGGGCTACAGAGAGGTGAGCATGACGCTGCTCGAGGACAACAAGGCCGTACTCCACATCGTCAAGGGGCTCTTCCCCGGGATTAAGTTCGAAAGGGGCTCAGGGGGCATCCTCAAGGCGAAAGCGGCCCTGGAAGGGAGGTCCGTCGATGGCTGCTAAAGGGGTCAAGGGGTTCCTTCTGTTGGCGGCGCTGCTGCTCCTGCTCGAGGGATGTGGGGGGAAGAAGATCAGCAAGGCCCCGCCCTCAGACCCGCTGGAGCTCTACCGCAAGGGGCTCGTCCTCTTCAACGAAGGCCGCTACAAGAAGGCCACCGAGGCCTTCTCCCGCTTCGTCAGCTACTTCCCCGAGGAGAGGGATCTGGCCGCCAAGGCCGAGTTGAAGTTGGCCGATTGTGCCTTCATGTCCAAGGACTACCCCGAGGCCATAACCAGATACACCGAGTTCAAGAAGCGACACCCCTTCCACCCCGACGTCCCCTACGCGGACTTCCAGATCGCCATGGCCCACTACCGCCAGATACGCTCCAAGGACAGGGACCAGGAGACGACGAGGAAGGCCCTGGCGGCCTTCGAGAACGTCCTGAGGAAGTACCCCGGGACCATCTTTGCCCAGAAGGCCTCCGAGAAGATCACCTTCTGCAAGCGGAGGTTGGCCGAGCACGAGATATACGTGGGCAAGTTCTACCTGAAGAAGAAAAAGCTGAAGGCCGCCCAGGGCCGCTTCAGGGCCGCCTTGGCCTACAGGGGCTCAGGGCTGGAGGACCAAGCCCTCTATCTCCTGGCCCTGGCCCTGCACAAGGAGGGCAGGGACGATGAGGCGGCCTCTTACCTCGCCCTGCTCGAGAGGAGTTACCCCCAGAGCAAGGAATCGAACAAGGCAAAGGCCCTGCTGGCCCGCCTAAAGGTGAAGGAGATCGCCGAGGTGAAATGGCCTACCCCGGCACCTCCAACCCCTCCGGCACCCGCAGAGCGAGCTGAGGAGCTCAAGATCGAGGCGCGCAGCCAGGAGAGGCTACCCGGGCTGGTCCTCTACAGCGGGGACGTCAAGCTCCGCCTGGGCGACCTCTCCATCAGGGCCGACGAGCTGCGGGTGAGGGAGGAGGGGGGAAAACCCGTGGAGGTGGTGGCGAAGGGGGACGTGAAGGTCACCAAGGGCCCGAGGGAGATCCTCTGCGGCAAGGCCTCGCTGGACCTCACCGAGGACCTCCTCACCATGGAGGACAACCCCCGTTTCAGCGAGGCCGGACAGCTCATCAGGGGTAAGCGGATGACCCTGGATCTGTCCACCGACAGGCTGCACATCGAGGGCAAGAAGGTGGAGGAGGTCACTTCACCAGCCATATCCCCACCACAATGAGGACGATCCCCAGGAAGCGGAGCAACGTCACCTGCTCCCCCAGTAGCAACATCCCCAACAGGGCTGTCACCAAGGGATAGGAGGCGGCGATGGGCACCACCCGGGAGGTGGCCCCCATCTTCAGGGCCCAGAAGTAGGTCCACATCCCGAGGAGACCCGCCAGGATGCCGCTCGAGGAGAAGATGACCACGGTCCGTAGGTCCACGGAGAAGATATCGCGGAGCCGCCCGCTGAGGGCGGCCACGGCGAGCAACACCGCCGTGATGGCCATGGACCTGACGGTCACCCCCACGAAGGGGTCGACCTCCTTCAGGCCCACCTTCTCCAGGATAGGGGTGCTACCCCAACAGAGAGCAGTGATCGCTAACAGCAAAAGCGGAAGGAGTTTCATGGCCCCAAAAGGGTAACAAGGCCCGCGGGATCCCTCAAGGCCCGAAGAGGACCTTGCCCGTGTCCCTGAAGCTGTAGCCGGGGACCTTCTGCCGGCCCGCCGAGGAGAGGAAACCCAGGAGATCCCTCACCCTCTCCGTCCCCCATACCTCCTCGGACAGGACCAGGTCGAAGCGCTCCTCCCGCAGGGGGATGAAGTCCAGGGGGAGGAGATGGGCCATGTACTCGATGCCCAGGCCCACATCTGCCTCCCCGAGGAAGACCCTCAAGGCCACCTCGAGATGGGAGGACACCACGTCCCTGAAGCCCTTCACCTCCTCCGGGGGGATGCCCTCCTGCTGCAACAGCATCTCCAGCAGGTGCCTGGTGCCGGAGCGCTCGTTCCGGTTGATGAACCTGGCGCCCTTCTTGACCACGTCCTTCAAGCCCTTGATCCCCAGGGGATTGCCCCTCTGCAGCAACAGGCCCTGCCTCCTGTACCAAAGGTTCACCACCACATACCCCCCCGAGGGGAACCACCTGCTGAGGAAGGGCAGATTGTACTGACCGCTCTCCGGGTCCAGCAGATGGCAACAACAACCGTGGACCTTCGCCTCCCCGAGGGCGAAAAGCCCCCCCTCGCTCCCCACAGCGGCGTAGAAGGCCAGGGTCTTCAGGGCCCTCTTCCGACCGTAGGAGCTGAGGAGCCCCACCAACAGGGGATCGTCGCTCCCGGCCAGAAGTAGGTCCCTCTCCCATTGGACCCTCTCCCTTAACCACCTCAGGAGCTGCTCCCTGGGGAAGAGCCACTTGCCGGCGATCCTGACGTGCGGAAGCCCCCCCTCCCTGATGAGCTGATAGACCTTCTTCTCGTTGAGCCTCAGGAGCTGGGCGACCTCCTTGGTGGTCAGCAGTTCCTGCATGGGAAACCTATACCGCCCCTGCCCTGCAATGTCAAGAAAAGAGCAATATGGATAAAAAATAACAATAATTGACAAAAAATCCCCGATATGCTAAAAAGCCCCTCGACCTCTTCCCAGGAGGTGGACCGTGAGGGAGGCGTTGTGGTTGGTGCTCCTCTGGACCCTCTTCGTCTCCGTCCCTCCCCTTCCGGCGAAGGGCCGAGGAGAGGTGATCGTCTTTCACGCCGGGAGCCTCACCGTGCCCTTTAAGAGGATGGAGAAGCTGTACGAGGCGACCCACAGGGGTGTTGACGTCAAGCGGGAGGCCGCAGGCTCCAGGACCTGTGCGAGGAAGATCATCGACCTGAAGAAGCCCTGCGACATCATGGCCTCGGCCGATGTGGAGGTGATAACCAC
>QMLK01000147.1 GCA_003646705.1 Deltaproteobacteria bacterium
GAAGAGGAGGGGTCCCCTTCGCGCCCCTTCCGGGGATGGGCTCTACAAGGCCGTCGGGCGTTGGATCTTGCCCCCCTCCTTCTTCGACCTGCTGCTGCAGACGAGGGGCCAGGGGGAGTGGGACGACACCCCCGCCCTTCAGCTCCTGTGTCGGAGGGAAAGGGTATTGGGGGTGATCCTGAAAGGGGAGGGCTTTGACGTGGGCAACCCCGCCGGCTATCGCGCTGCTCTCCTTGACGGTGGTGGGTAAAGGTGTTAAATAAACTGGGGGCGCGCCCATAGCTCAGTCCGGATAGAGCGACGGACTACGAATCCGTAGGTCAGAGGTTCGAATCCTCTTGGGCGCGCCATGGGTTCTTTGAGAGCAGACGAGGCCTTTATGGAGATCGCCCTCGAGGAGGCGGAGGCGGCCGCCCGAGAAGGGGAGGTCCCCGTGGGGGCGGTCCTGGTGAGGGGCGAGGAGGTCCTGGCGAGGGATCACAACCGCACCATCGCCCTTTGCGACCCCACGGCGCATGCCGAGATCCTGGTGTTGAGGCAGGCGGCTCGTGTGGTGGGCAACCGGAGGCTCCTCGGGTGCGATCTCTACGTGACGGTGGAGCCCTGCGTCATGTGTGCGGGGGCCATCGTCCAGGCCAGGATCAGGCGCTTGATCTTCGGCGCCCGGGACGAAAAGGGAGGGGCCCTCTCCCTTTACGGCATCTTATGTGACGAGAAGCTGAACCATACCGTGGAGGTGGTGGAGGGGGTCAAGGCCTCTCGGGCACGGGCGCTGATGCAGTCCTTCTTCAGAGGCCTCAGGAGCGGAGAGGTACCGAAGTGGTCGTAACGGGGCCGACTCGAAATCGGCTGTGCCGCGAAAGCGGCACCGTGGGTTCGAATCCCACCCTCTCCGCCAGGCGGAGAGATGCCCGAGCTGGCCGAAGGGGCACGACTGGAAATCGTGCGTGCCGCGAAAGCGGCACCGAGGGTTCGAATCCCTCTCTCTCCGCCATGGACAGGCGGTCAGTATTGATAGCTGGGTCCTGCGTGCCAGCGGGTTATGAACCCCGTCAGGCCCGGAAGGGAGCAGCGGTAGTAACCTGAGCTGGCGGCGCAGTCAACCTAGCTATCAACAGTGGCTGTCTCGAGGTGGGGGCTTTTGCCTCCCACCCTTTTTCCTCAAAGGAGCCCCGTCGTGTCCTATCTCGTCTTGGCCCGCAAATGGCGCCCCCAGGTCTTCGAGGAGCTCCTGGGTCAGGACCACGTCGTCAAGACCCTCAAGAACGCCCTTGCCAAAGGGCGCATCGCCCACGCCTATCTCTTCGCCGGACCGAGGGGGGTGGGCAAGACCTCCACGGCGAGGATCCTCGCCAAGGCCCTGAACTGCGAGCACGGCCCTACCCCCACCCCTTGTAACCGCTGCGATCCCTGCCGGGAGATCTCCGAGGGGACCGCCATGGACGTGCTGGAGATCGACGGGGCCTCCCACACCGGGGTGGATCACATAAGAGAGCTCCGCGAGAACCTCAGGTACATGCCCAGCCGCTACCGCTACAAGGTTTACATCATCGATGAGGTCCACATGCTCTCCTTGAGCGCCTTCAACGCCCTGCTGAAGACCCTGGAGGAGCCCCCCTCCCACGTGGTCTTCGTCTTCGCCACCACAGAGCCTCACAAGGTGCCCCTGACGGTACTTTCCAGGTGCCAACGCTTTGACTTTCGGCGCATACCCTATGGGGTGATCCTGGGACACCTGAGGAAGATCTGCGAGGTGGAAGGGGTCGAGGCCTCCGAGGAGGCCCTCGCCCTTATAGCCACGAGGGCTTCAGGGAGCATGAGGGACGCCCAGAGCCTGCTGGATCAAGTGATGGCCTACACCGGGGAGGGGGTAGGGGTCGAGGCGGTGAGGGAGGTCCTGGGGATAGCGGACCGGGGGAGTCTCCAGGAGGTGGTGGAGGCCCTGAACAGGGGCGATGCCAAGGAGGCCCTGCGGATCGTGGAGGACCTCTACGAGAGGGGCGTCTCCTTCAGCGATTTCCTTCGCGAGCTGATGGCCTATCTGCGGGACCTCATGGTGGTCAAATTAGGGGCAGGGCAACAGGGGGCTGAGGCCACCGAGATCGACCTCATGCAACTCCGTTACTGGTTCCAACTCCTGTTGCGGGCAGAGGGCGAGATCTACCGAGGGGATCTCCACCGCCTGATCGTGGAGGTCACCCTCATAGAGATGGCCCACTGGAGGGACCTCATCTCCTTGGAGGAACTGTTGCAGAGGTTGGAGGCTCTGCCCGCTAAGCCCCAGGGACCGGTCCTCCAGGAGCCGGTCCCCCAGGAGGTCGTCCCTCATCCCCCGGCGGAGCTTCAGGAACGTTGGCAAGAGTTGGTGAAGTTCATATGTGGGGAGAGTCCCATCCTCGGCACCTTCCTGCAGCAGGGGTCCCTCCTGGAGGTGAGGAGTTCTGGCCTGCGGATAGGTTTCCCGAAGGGGTCCTTCGCCCTGGAGCGCCTCTCGGAGCCCGAAAGCAAGGAGGCCCTCGAACGCCTGGTGTCCAAGTTCATGGGCCGGGAGGCCACGGTGGAGCTCCTCCCCTTGAAAGAGGCCCCATCCCCTCAGTCCAGGGTCCCTCGAGGGGAGCCACAGGAGGACCCCGTGGTGAAAGAGGCCCTTGAGGTCTTCGGGGGGAAGGTGGTGGGGGTCAGGCCTGTGGATCGGGCTTAGGGGTTCGAGGATGAAGGGGCTCAAGCCGGTAAGGGAAGTCAAGGTCACCATCTTGATGGACAACTACGTCGATGTGCTGTTGCCCTCCTCGGAGGTGGTGAAGAGGCCGCCCTTGGTCAAGGAGGGGTCCATGGCCCCCAATCCAGTGGCCGAGCATGGCCTCTCCCTCCTCCTGGAGGTGGAGGGAGAGCGCTTGATCATGGACTTCGGCCTCAGCCGCCACGGGCTCCTCTACAATATGGAGGTCTTGGGGGTAGACCCTAAGGGGATCCTCTGTGGGGTGGTGAGCCACGGCCATCACGACCACCTCGGGGCCCTCCTGCCCTTCCTCGAGGAGGCCTCCAGGCCCTTTCCCCTCTATCTGCACCCGGATGCCCTTCTGCCGGGGAGGTTCATCCGCCTCCCCTCTGGGCAGGAGGTAGCCTTCCCGGCGGTGGACCCCTCCCAGTGGGAGGCCAGAGGGGCTGAGGTCCACCTGGTGGAGGCCCCTCAGCTCCTCCTCGAGGGGAAGGTCCTGGTCTCAGGGGAGATACCGCGGGTGACCGATTTCGAGAAGGGCCTCCCTGGGGCCTTTTGGCGCGATGGCCGGAGGGAGGTGAGGGACTCCATAAAGGACGACATGTCCCTCTACCTGGTGCTCGAGGGTAAGGGGCTCGTAGTGCTCTCGGGTTGTGCCCATGCGGGGATCGTGAACTCCGTCCTCTACGGGATCGAGCTCACGGGCGTCCAAGAGGTCTTCATGGTGGCGGGGGGCTTTCACCTGACCGGGCCGGGGATGGAGGAGGTCCTGCCGAAGACCTTGTCCCGCCTCCTCGAGTTCTCCCCCCGGTGGGTATGCCCCATGCACTGCACCGGTTGGCTGGGGCAGAGGAGGCTCTTCGAGGCCTTCGGTGAGAGGTTCGTTCTCTCCTCCAGCGGCTCCACCCTCCTCCTCTGAGCGACCTTGACAGTTATTGACCCATGGTCGATAATTCTCTTTGGGGCCCATAGCTCAGTTGGTAGAGCCACCGGCTCATAACCGGAAGGTCCCAGGTTCGATTCCTGGTGGGCCCACTGGAGAAGGGCATGACGAAAAGAAAGGGAGGGCAAGAGGAATCGGGGCAAAAGGGTGCACATGGTGCACCCTTTTTCTTGATCTAAAGGGACCAGGATGAAAGAACAGCTTCACCTGCTTTGGCGCCTTCAAGGGGTGGAGGCGGCGCTAGAGGAGGCCGAAGAGGAGAGGAGGCGCTATCCCCAATACAGGAGAGACCTCGAGCGACAGATCGAGGAACAGGAGGAGAGGCTCAGGAGGGCCCAGGAGGAGATAGAGGAGCTGGAGAGGAGGCGCCGGTCCCTGGAGCGGGAGGTGGAGGAGAACAGGGAGCGGATC
>QMLK01000148.1 GCA_003646705.1 Deltaproteobacteria bacterium
GAGATGGCCGCAGGGGTGGCCCACGAGATCAACAACCCCCTGGGGGGCATCCTGATCTACGCCAGCCTCCTCATGGAGGAGATCCCCCCGGAGGACCCGAAAAGGGCCGACCTCGAGAGGATCGTGCAGGAGGCCACCCGTTGTAAGGAGATCGTGAAGAGTCTGCTCGAGTTCGCCCGCCAATCCAGTCCCGAGATGGAGCCCACCGACGTCAACCGCGCCATAACCGATGGGCTCCTCTTCCTGGAGAACCAGGCCACCTTCCACAACATCGAGATCGTCAAGGAGCTCGACCCTTCCCTTCCCCCCGTTTTCGGCAATGCCGGACAGCTCAAGCAGGTCTTCATGAACATCATGATCAACGCCGCCGATGCCATGCACGGTCACGGCACCCTCACCATCAGGACCCACCCCTCCCAGGACGGCAGGGAGGTAGTGATCGAGTTCACCGACACCGGCGAGGGCATCCCGGAGGAGGTGCTGCCGCGGATCTTCGACCCTTTCTTCACCACCAAGGAGGTGGGGAAGGGCACAGGCCTCGGCCTCTCCATGTCCTACGGCATCGTGAAGGAACACGGCGGCAGGATCGAGGTGGAGACCGAGGTGGGCAAGGGGACGACCTTCCGGGTGATGTTGCCCGTCACTCTCCAGGAGGGGTAGGGGAGGGGCCCCTCGCAGGGGCGGCCTTCTTCAAGGACTCGGCCTCTACGAAGATCCTCTTCACGGAGGGGAGGGCCTGCTGCACGGCCCTCTCCACCTTATCTATGGCCTCCTCCACTTGGTCTGTGGTGAGGCCATCGGCGAAGTTGATGTTCAGGTTCACCAGCACATCGTCAGGGGCCAGATGCATGGTCAGGATCTCCATCACCTCCTGGACCTCCGGGACCGAGGCGATGGCCCTCCTGATCTTCTGCAGGTCCTCCCTCGATATCCCTTCCCCTATGAGGAGGCTCCGGGTCTCGTAGGACACCAGGAGGGCTACCGCCGCTAGGAGGGCCCCTATGATGACCGAGGCCACACCGTCAAAGAGGGGGCTGTCCAGGAGGTTCGATAGCAAGATGCCCCAGAAGGCGATGAAGAGGCCCATCATGGCCGAGGTGTCCTCCAGGAAGACGATGAATATGGCCGGGGCCTTGGATTCCCTTATGGCCCCCAGGACCCCCTGCTTCCTGATGGAGGGGCCAAGCTCCTTCAGGGCCGCCCTCCAGGTGTAAAACTCAAAGGCCCCCGATAGAAGAAGGACCAGGTAGGCCCACCCCTCGTAGGCCAAAGGCGTGGGGTGTAACGCCTTCTGCACCCCCTCATAGATGGAAAAGGTGGCCCCCACCACGAGGATGGAGATGGAGACCACGAAGGCCCAGAAGTAACCCTCCTTGCCATAGCCGAAGGGGTGTTTCAGGTCGGGGGGGCGAGTGCTCAACCTCAGCCCGATGAGGAGGAAGAGCTGATTGGCGGTATCTGCCAGGGAGTGGAACCCCTCGGCCAGAAGGGCCGTGCTGCCCGTGAGGGCAGCCACCGTAAACTTGAGGACCGCGATGAGGGAATTGGCCAGGAAGGCCGCCTGGACCACCCGGCGGGAGCCTATAGACGACTCACCCTCCATAGATCAGGCGCTGGGCCCCTCCTCTTCCTTCTTCTCCTCCCTCTTCCTCAGGGCCGCCTCCATCTTCTCCAGCAGATCTGCGGTCTTCTCCCTGAGGGTCTCTGTGGCCCGGGAGAGGGTGTCGACCTGCCGTCTCAGCTCGATCTCTCCGCCCGTGCGCTGATAGGCGATGATGGCCACGATCAGGGCGATGATGGCGATGACAAGGGCCAGGGTCGCCATGTTACTTCACCTCCTTCAACTCCTTTTTCGACCTCCTTCGATCGATCTTCCCAAGGATGAAGCCGAGGACGACGCCCACCAAGAAGGCCCCGAGGCTCAAGAGGGCCTTGGAGACCTCGGCCTTCCATGGGTAGAAGGCGATCGACACCGACTCCGTATTTTGGAGGGTATAGGCCAACACGAGGGCCAGGATGACCACCGTCACAAAGAGCTTTCCCTTCACCCCTCTTCCTCCTTCCCTTCGAAGACCCTCCGAAAGAGAAAGTTAACATGCCGCAGGTGCCTTTTCAAGGAAAAGCACTCCTCGATCTCGGCCTCGGTGAGGAACTTGCGGATCTCTACGTCTCCCTTTACGAGGGCCCTGAAGTCCTCTTCCCCTTCCCAGGCCTTCATGGCGTTGCGCTGTACCATCCTGTAGGCCTCCTGGCGGGGGAGCCCCTTGCGGATGAGCTCCAGCATCACGGCCTGGGAGAAGATGAGGCCCCTGGTGCGCTCTAGGTTCTCCCTCATCCTCTCGGGGTAGATCCTCATTCCCTTGACGATCCTGCTGAGGCGCCAGAGCATGAAGTCGATGAGGATGGTGCTGTCCGGAGCGATTATCCGTTCCACGGAGGAATGGCTTATGTCCCGCTCGTGCCAGAGGGGTACGTCCTCGAGGGCGGCCATGAGGTTGGCCCTCACCACCCGGGCCAGGCCGCATAGGTTCTCGCTGCCGATGGGGTTGCGCTTGTGGGGCATGGCCGAGGATCCCTTCTGGCCCTCGGCGAAGGGTTCTTCGGCCTCGAGGACCTCCGTCCTCTGCAGGTGCCTTATCTCCAGGGCGAACTTCTCTATGGAGGAGGCAAGAAGCGCCAGGGCCGCGAAGACCTCGGCGTGCCTATCCCTTTGGACGATCTGGGAGGAGATGGGGGCTGGCCTCAGGCCGAGCCTTCTGCAGACGTACTCCTCCACCTGGGGGGGGACGTGGGCGTAGGTACCGACGGCCCCTGAGACCTTTCCCACGCTGATCCCCTCCCTGGCCCGTCTCAGGCGTCCCCTGTGTCGCTTGAGCTCCTCGTACCAAAGGGCCAGCTTCAACCCGAAGGTGATGGGTTCGGCGTGGACCCCGTGGGTGCGACCGATCATCACCGTATCCCTGTGCTCGAAGGCCCGTTCCTTCACCGCCTCCATAAGGTCCTCTAAGTCTTCCAGGATGATCCCCAGGGCCTCTTTCAGGAGGAGGCTCAAAGCGGTGTCCACCACGTCGTAGGAGGTGAGGCCGAAGTGGACCCAGCGTCCTGCCTCCCCTATAGCCTCCTCCAGTTGCATGACGAAGGCGGCCACATCGTGGCGTGTCTCCCGCTCCAGTTCCTTGACCCTCTGGGGGTTCACTCGGGCCTTCTCCTTGATCTCCCGCAGGGCCTTCTGGGGGATCACCCCCAGCTCCGCCCAGGCCTCGCATACCGCGAGCTCCACCTGGAGCCAGACCCTGAGCTTGTTTTCCTCGCTCCAGAGTTGCCCCATCCTGTCGCGGGTGTAACGGGGTATCATCCTCTCCTCCCCTGAAGTCCAACAAACTCTAACACGGTCACAGCAAAGCAAACAACCCCCTTTCGTCTCTTGAAGAGGGAGGTAGAGATGGTGTATGTAGGAGTGCAGCAGAGGAGGGTCAAATGCTGCGTTACATGCGTACCCATGCGGCTTCTTGGGGGATCAAGGTGATCCTCGGCCTCATCATCGTGGTCTTCGTCTTCTGGGGCGTCGGCAGGATCGAGAGCAAGAAGAAGACGGTGGTGGCCAAGGTGGGCGACCGTTACATCACCGTGGGGGAGTTCGATCGAGCCTACCGCGAGGCCCTCCAGTTTTACCGTGACTTCCTCGGTGAGGCCCTCACGAGGAAGAGGATCAAGGAGCTGCGGATCCCTCAGGAGGTGCTGTCACGTCTGATCCGGTCCTCCCTGCTGCTGCAGGAGGCAGAGGCCTGGGGGCTTAGGGCCTCCCCAGAGGAGATCCGGCAGATCATCGTTCAGTACCCCGCCTTTCAACGCCAGGGCCTCTTCGACCGAGACCTCTACTTCGCCTTCTTGCGGCGGCGGGGACTGGATCCTCAGGACTTCGAGGAGGGCTTGAGGCGCCAGATCTTGACCCGAAGGATCGAGGCCGCCCTGCAGGGAGGGGTCCTGGTCCCGGAGGAGGAGGCCAGGAGGATCTTCGACGGGCTCTATCAGGAGATAGAGCTCGAGTTCGTCCTTGTCCCCCC
>QMLK01000149.1 GCA_003646705.1 Deltaproteobacteria bacterium
ATAAATAAGCTCCAACTTGACAAAAGCCCCTCTTTACCAGTAGATATTGCCAAATTCAAAAATGCCGAGGTTCGGGGGCGCTATGAGGAAGGTCCTTTGTATGGTTGTGGTCTTTTCCCTATTCTTGGCCTTCTCAGCGGAGACCCCTACAGCCAGTCCGCGGGTCGTCACCATCGACGTCAAGCTGGAAAAGCCCATCCTCGCCGTGGAGTGCCTCGAGTGTCACAGCGAGGACGTCGACCCGGCCGAGTTCGCCGACTCCGTCCACGGGGCCAACGCCTGCACGAGCTGCCACGAGGACATCGTCGACCTCGAGAAACACGCCGAGGGGAAGTACGTCCCGCTGCCGGTCAGTTGTGGCAAATGCCACAAGAAGGAGACCAAGGAGTACCATTCGAGCGTCCACTTCATAAGGGAGAACTTCACCTGCACCGACTGTCATTCCGACATCCATTACCTTCAGCCCTGGCGAGGGATGAAGGTGAGGATCATAGAGAAGTGCACCTCCTGCCACGAGGAGGAGAATTACGTAGTGAGCGGCCACGCCCGGGCGGTCCTGCACGGGAACAACGATTCGGCGGTCTGCTCCGACTGCCATGGGCTCCACGACACGAGGGTGCTCCACACCGCAGGGCGGAAGTACCCCGTGGAAGCAAGGCAGTTTTACACCAGGGCCTGCTACAAGTGCCACGCCGACGAGAACCTCATGAGGCGCAACAACCTCAGCACCATAGCGGTGAGGACCTACGAGGAGAGCGTCCATGGCAAGGTCCAGAAACTCGGTTACCCGGCTGCCGGCTGCGCCGACTGCCATACATCCCACAACATCCTCCCGAAGGACAACCCCAAGTCGACCATCCACCCACAGAACCTCAAGAAGGTCTGTTCTCGCTGTCATACGGGGGTCAACGAGAACTTCATAAAGTTCATCGCCCATCCGGACCTGCACAACTGGAGGAAGTACCCCCAACTCTTCTGGGCCACGGTGCTGATGACGGCCCTGTTGATCGTGGTGCTGCTCTTCTTCTGGGGGCACACCTTCCTATGGTGGAGGAAGGTCTACTGGGAGAAACAACGGCTGTTGGCCGAAGGCCATCTCATATCCGATAAATTGGCCCACGTCGAGAACCCCGGAGAGACCTACGTCCGCTTCAAGCTGAGGGACCGTGTGCTGCACCTTTTGGTGATCTTCTCCTTCTTCGGCTTGGCGGCCACGGGTCTACCCCTGAAGTTCCCCGACGCCCCGTGGGCCGCTTTCCTCCTCAACTACATCGGGGGGGTGCCCTCGGCGGCCCTCATCCACCGAATCTGCGCCTTTGTACTGATCGTGGCCTTTATGATCGTCCTCGGCTATTGCTTCCACTTCATCTTCTTCAACAAGCGAGCGGGCCGCAACTGGCGGGAAAGGCTTTTCGGGCCCTATTCCCTCCTGCCCCGGAGGAAGGACTGGGAGGACTTCGTGACGATGGTGAAGTGGTTCGTGGATCAGGGCCCGCCCCCCAAGTTCGACCACTGGACCTATTGGGAGAAGTTCGACTTCCTGGCGGTCTTCTGGGGGATGGGGGCCATAGGGATAACGGGCCTCATGATGTGGTGGCCCCAGATCACCGCCAAATTCCTGCCGGGCTGGGTCATAAACGTGGCCAGGGTCGTCCACTCTGAGGAGGCCCTCTTGGCCGTGGGTTTCATCTTCACCGTGCACTTCTTCAACACCCACTGGATCCCGACCAAATGGCCCATGAACTACTCCATCTTCACCGGCAGGATATATAAGTGGGAGTTCATCGAGGACAGGCCCCTCGAATATGAAAGGCTCGTCAAGACCGGGGAGCTGGAGAAGCTGAAGGCCCCCTTCCCCAACATCCTGGCCAACTTCTTCTCAGGGGCGGTGGGCCTCGGGGCCCTCATCCTGGGGCTCTTCACGGTGATCCTCATCATATGGGCCTTCTTCGCCTGAGGATCAGCCCCTTTAAGGCGAAGGAGCCCCCCTCAGACTGAAGCCCCCTTGGGGGCCTCAATCCTCATAGCCGACGATCATGGCCTTGAAGTGGGAGAAGAAGGTGTGCCCCAGGGTGGCCAGGTAGAGGTGCACGAGCAGGAAGGCGCAGAAGACGTAGGCCAAGATGATGTGAAGGGCGTCCACCACCCTCACCCCGCCGACGGCCTCGATGATGGGGCGGAAGGTCTTGATGTCCCAGAGGAGCAAGCCGGTTATCACCTGCAGAGGCACCATTATGAACATGATGCCGAAGTAGGTAGTCTTCTGCAGGGGATTGAACTTGACCTCCGGGGTGGGTTCAAAGGGATGGGGATCTCCGAGGAAGTACCTTATGAAGTAATAGTTGGCGTAAAAGGGCATGCCCAAGATGATCTCGTCCTTTGAGGGCACGTACTGCTTCACAAGGGTCCTCTTTGCCGCATAGTAGGCGAACCAGGCGAAGAAGGTGAAGAGCACCACGAAGCCGAAGAAGTTGTGCAAGCTCACGGCCCTCTTCAAGTTGGGGAAGATGACGAAGACGTCGGGGAAACGGATCTGAAGGCCGGTCAGAATGAGCATCACTATGGATATCCCGTGGACCCAATGGCACAACCTGATCCAGAGGGGATGAAGTAGCTCCCGCGGCCTTTGCTCCATCAGTCCTCCCTCCTTTCCCTCGATTGGCGATGCCTCCTGAGGCGCAGGGTGAGCAGCCTGAGGAATCCGTGCAGGGCCACGAAGGCCACCGCCCCCAGGACGAAGAAGACCCCGATGATGTCGAGCCACTTGTAGCCTATCTTCCTGACCACGTAGACGAGCTCCGCTATGTCCTTCTTCGATATGCGGCTCTCACCCAAGAGGTAGAAGTCGCTGGTCACCGGTATGGGGTGGATCCCCACCAGGATCTCCCTGTCGACCTTCGCCGTGCTAATGGTGCCCCCCGGTTCGGGTATCTCCAAGACCACCTTGGAGTAGAACCCCGCCCTTGAGGAGTGGCAGACCGCACATTCCTTCGCCTTGGTGCCCTTATCGGTGTAGTTGTGGGAGGGCCTGAGGACCAATACATTCACCCCGAAGTCGATCCTCTCCCACTTCTTGCCCCTTTTGGAGTTGAGGAAATTGAGGAGCTTGAGGAATTGGAGGCACTCCCCGACCTCGAGCCTACCGTCGCCGTTTCTGTCTATGGCGGCCATCACATCGGGGTTGTCCACGTCCATCAGCTCCCCTATCTCCCTGTTGCTCAACCTCTCTTCCTCCCCCTTCTTGCCCAGGCCGCGGATGTAGAAGACGATCCCCTTCTCCGCCCCCGGGGAGTGACACATGGTGCACTCCAGGTATTTGAAATGGATCTCCTTCTGAGGCAACCAGTCGTGGGCCCTCTCCGGATGGCGGTGACACTTGGTGCAGATGGCCCTGCGTTCGGAGGCCGTCAGTTGGGCGAAGGGGACGGCCGAATGCGGGTCGTGGCAACCGAAGCAGATCTTCTTGCTGACCTTGTAATGGAGGCTGTTCTTGTACTCCTCCATGATGTCCTCGTGGCACTTCTCACAGACGGGCTCCCCCAGTTCCTTCACCTGGAAGCCCTCTTCGGTCCTGAGGACCCTCAGGTCGGCGTGACAATCTATGCACTCGACGCCGTTCTTCCCGTGGACCGTACCGTAGTAGTAGTCCTTGGCCGGGATGGAGGGTATCTTGGCGAGGATGGCCCTGTCCATGGACAAGGACACCCATCCCTCTGCCTTGGGCACCTTCAACATGACGTGGGCGTAAAAGGGCGCCTCGGAGGTGTGGCACATGGTGCAGTCCTTGATGTGCTCGACCTCATCGGTGTAGTTGTGGTAGGGCTCGATCACCAGGACCTGCTCGAGCAGGGAAGGCCTCAGCCCTCCCTCCTTCAGGTGGGAGAGGAATCTATTTATCTCGTAGACTTGAACCACACCGTCGTTGTTGAAGTCTATGGCCCTCTCCACCTGCCCCTTGTGCTCCCTGGCGAAGGGCCTCAGCTCCTCATATCTGAGGGGCCTCCTGTTGCCCCTTTCGTCCTCGGCCGTGATGGAGAAGAC
>QMLK01000150.1 GCA_003646705.1 Deltaproteobacteria bacterium
AACCTGGACCGCTTGGCCGCCTTGGGGGCTACAGGTCTCTACCACCCGTGGATTCAGGGGGTGGCCCTGCCGAGCGAACTGGCCCACTTCCTGATGTTCGGCTACCGCATGGAGGAATTCCCCGGCCGGGGCCTCATCGAGGCCCTGGGGGAGGGGATAGAGGTGGAGGAGGGGGAGGTGGTCCTCCTCGCCAAGGTCCTCTCGGTGGCCCACGAGGGGGATCTACTGGTGGTGAAGGAGGAAGACCCCCGGGTGGACGAGGGGACCGCCCACGCCTTGGGGGAGACCTTGGTCCCTCAGAAGATCGAGGGGGTGCTCCTGGAGTTCGTCCGCACGGAGGGGCTAAGGGGGATCCTACGCCTGAAGGGGGAGGCCTCGCCCTTCATCACCGACTCCAATCCCCTCTACCCGGGACGGCCGCTGCTGGAGGTCTCGCCCCTTGAGGGGAAGGGGGGCGATCCCGCGACCCTCAAGACCTGTCGCGTCCTGAACAGGTACCTCCTCTGGGCCTTTCGGGAGCTGTCCCGGCACCCCGTGAACCGCCAGAGGGAGCGGAAAGGCCTCTTGCCCCTGAACGCCCTGGCCACCCAGAGGCCCGGCATGAGGAGGCCCGTGGAGCCCTTCTACGAGCGGTGGGGCCTGCGGGGGCTCTCCATCTCCTCGGGGGCCATCTACTGGGGCCTCGCCGAGGTCTTGGGAATGGACTGCCTCAGGGTCGCCGATACAGGTGACCCCTCAGGCGATCTGCTGGAGAGGCTCAGGATGGGCTACGAGGCCAAGGACTACGACCTCGTCCACGTGCACACCAAGGCCCTGGATGAGGCGGCCCATACCAAGGACCCGGAGTACAAGAAGGGGGTGATCGAGGAGCTCGACCACGGCATGGCCTACCTCCTGGAGGAGGTGGCCCAGGACCCCGAGGTCCTGTTGGTGATCACCGCCGACCACTCCACCCCCAGCTCCGGCCGGATGATCCACTCCGGGGAGACGGTGCCGCTGCTCGTGGTCGGCAAGCACGTCCGCCGGGACGGGGTGACGAGGTTCTGCGAGGTCGAATGCGCCCGAGGGGCCTTGGGGCCGCTCAAGGGCCCCGAGTTGATGCACATGGTCCTCAACCTCATGGATAGGGGGAAGTTGCAGGGGTTGATGGATTCGCCCAGGGACCGTCCCTATTACCCAGGGCCGTCCAGGCCTCTGAGGATTATGGGGGGAAATGGACGAGAGGCTTAAAGGGATCTTAGAGGAAAAGCCGAGGCTCATAGTGGAGTTCCCCGACTGGATGTTTCCCCCTTCCCTCAAGGAGGAGTTGAGGTCCAAGGAGCTGGCCATCGCGGAGATCGCGGGCAGGGACAGCGTGGCGGCCTGCATCCTGGCCGCGAGGCAGCGGCCCCTCGAGGCCATCCTCGGGACCCCCTGGCCTGAGGGGAAGGGGCAGATGCGATGCGTGCTGAGCGGCAACTACCTGGACGAGGGGGGAGACCCCCTCCCCTGGGAGGAGGGGAAGATCAGGGCCTTCTTCCGGGAGTTCGCCTTCCCCAAGGCCGAGGAGGCCCTGAGGGGATATCTCCGCACCGTGAAGGGGTCTGGAGGATGAACAGGCTCTCCAGCTCCCATAGAGCCCCTACCTCAGGCAGCACGTCTCCGACCCCGTAAACTGGTGCCCCTGGGGGAGGAGGCCCTGCAGGGACCATCGCTGTGAGAGGTCCGTCCAAGGGGCCTCCGAGCTTGAGGCCCTCCTCAAGGGAGGAGCAGAAGGGAGGTGAAGGGATGGAAGGAGAAAGGGTTTCCTATCACGAGTCGGTCCAAAGGGTCCTTGAGCGCATAAGGCGCGACGGGCTCACCAACCTCTGGGATCGCTACGAGGCCCAGGGCTTCGGTGGCGATCCCGACAGGCGTTGTCCCTTCTGCATGGCTGGGGTGAGGTGTGACCTCTGCTCCAACGGCCCGTGTCGGGCCGATGCCGAAAAGGACAAGCGCGGCGTCTGTGGCATCAGCGCCGACGGCATGGCCATGAGGATGATGCTCCTCAGGAACCTCCTGGGGGCCAGCACCTACCTCTATCACGCCCAGGAGGCCCTCCGCACCCTGAGGGCCACGGCCGAGGGTCGCAGCCCCTTTTCCATCCGCGAGCCGGAGAGGCTGAGGACCTTGGCCGTCCGTCTGGGGCTGAAGGGGGACGGAGCCCCTCGAGAGGTGGCCTTGGAGCTCTGTGATCTCGTGGAGTCGGACTTCGCCCGAGCCACCCGTGAGCCGAGCCGGATCGTCGAGGCCTTGGCCCCGGAGGAGAGGAGGCGGCGCTGGTCTGAGCTGGGGATCCTCCCAGGGGGCATCTGGCAGGAGATCGTCAGGGCCACGGGTTCCTGCCTCACCAACGTGGATGGCTACTACGGGAGCCTGGCCTTGAAGGCCATGAGGTTGTCGGTGGCCATGGCCTATCAGGCCCAGCTTATCCTTGAGGCGGTCCAGGACTCCCTCTACGGGATCCCCCGGCCCCACAGGATGCGGGTGGACTTGGGGGTGCTGGAGCCCGAGTACGTGAACGTCCTGGTCAACGGCCACGAGCCCTTCTTGGGCTTCGCCCTTGTGGAGCTGGCGAGGAGCCCGGAGTGGCAACGCCGTGCCCGGGAGGCCGGGGCCAAGGGATTGAGGGTCATCGCCTGCATCGAGACCGGACAGGAGATGATCCAGCGGTGGGAGATGGACGACGTCTTCTGGGGGTTCACCGGCAACTGGATATCGCAAGAGCCGGTCTTGGCCTCTGGCTGTGTGGACCTCTTCGCCTGCGACATGAACTGCTCCCTGCCCCTCGATCCGCTTTACGCCCAACGCTATCGTTTCCGACTCATACCGGTGAGCGAGCTCGTGGCCTTTGAGGGGATCGAGGAGCGCCTCGACTACCACCCCGAAAGGGCCCAGGAACAGGCCTCAGAGCTCCTCGGGGTGGCCGTCGAGAACTTCCGTCGACGGTCCCGGGAGGTGGAGCCCATGAGGGGCCTCCCCATAGGGGAGGCGGTGGTGGGGTTTTCCACCGAGAGCATCCTCGAGGCCCTGGGGGGGAGCCTGACCCCGCTCCTTGAGGCCATCAAGGAGGGCAGGATCCGGGGGGTGGCAGGGCTCATCTCCTGTACCAGCCTGAGGGACACGGGGCAGGACGTGCACACCGTCCGGGTGGCAGAGGAGCTGATCGCCAGGGACGTGTTGGTGCTCGCCATGGGTTGTGGCAACGCGGCCCTTCAGGTGGCGGGGCTCTCGAGGCCCGAAGCGCGAGAACAGGCCGGAGAGGGCCTCAGGGGGCTCTGCGAGGCCCTGGGGGTGCCGCCGGTTTTGAGCTTCGGTACCTGTACCGACACCGGGCGTTTGGCCGACCTCTTGGCCACCTTCGCTGGCGCCCTGGGGGTGGCCATCCCGGAGCTACCGGTGGTGGCCGCAGCCCCCGAGTACATGGAACAAAAGGCCACTATCGACGCCATCTTCGCCTTGGCCCTGGGGCTCTACACCTATGTGAACCCCGTCCCCCCTGTGACAGGGGCCCCCAACCTGGTGAAGCTCCTCGCTGAGGGGTGCCGGGACCTCACAGGGGGCAGACTCGCCCTCGAGACCGATCCCGTCGCGGCGGTGGAGGGGATGCTGGACCACATAGAACAGGGGAGGAAGGCCCTAGGGCTGTAAAAAGAGGGGGTGCCGTGGCTGATGTCGCCCTGAGGACCATCCTGCCCATCTTCCTGCTGATCGTCACGGGCTTCCTCGCCAGGAAGGGAGGCATCTTGAGGGCGGGGGATGAACGGGTCCTCAGTGCCTACCTCTACTTCTTCGCCCTGCCGGCCCTCTTCATGGTGAATATGGCCGAGACGGAGTTCACCTCCAGGACTTTGAGGTTCATCCTCGCGGGCCTGATCCCGGGATTCCTGTCGGTGGGGCTCTACCTCGGCCTCTTCTTCCCCCTGCGGCTCAGGATAGACACCCTCTATC
>QMLK01000151.1 GCA_003646705.1 Deltaproteobacteria bacterium
ACGTGTACATGGGGGTGGTGGAGGTTAAGGAGAGGGATGGGGGCTTCTCCCTCCCCCTCGAGGGAGAAGCCCCCATCCCTCTCCTTAATCTCCACCACCCCCATGTACACGTCGGGCGAGAGCCTCCGGTTGAGCCTCACCTCCTCCTCCGAGAAGTGGCGGCGCTGCTCCAAGGTCCTGAAGTCGAGGAAGCCGAAATCGACGGGCTTCTTCACCTTGTAGGCGAGATCCCCCGTGAGGAAGACCCAGGAGATGTGGGTCTCCACCAGCTCCACCCCCTTGGGGCGGTGGGGGTAGAAGGAGGGGTCGAGCATGGCCTGGACCAAAGGCGGATGGGCCATCACACCCTCTCGTAGGGATCGAAGAGCTTCTTGTACTCCTCCAGGGCGAAACGGTCGGTCATCCCGGCGATGTAGTCGCAGATGACCCTCTGGGGGAGCTCCTGTTGCATCCGCCGCTGGTACTTCTCGGGCAGCAGCGTCGGGTTCTCGAGGTAGGCCTTGAAGAGCTCCGTGATGAAACGCTCGGCCTTGAGCCTCATCCGTTCGACCCTGAAGTGGCGGTAGAGCTTGCGGTGCAGGAACTCCTTGAGCCTCGCGCTCTCTCGCTCCACCTCCGGGCTGTAACACACCAGGTGTCTGCCGTAGCGCCTCACGTCCTCGAGGCTCTCTATGCCGTGTTCGCGGATGTTCTTCAGGGTCTGGGAGGCCACATCGTGGATCAGGAGGCTTATCAGATGGCTTATGGCGGAGTACTTTAGGGTCTTGAGCCTTGCCCCCGGGTACTTCCCCTTCACCAGCTCCCACACCTCCTTCCACAGGGGGACCTCTTCCAGTTCCTCCAGTTGAATCAACCCCGACTCCAGGCCGTCGTCTATGTCGTGGTTGTTGTAGGCTATCTCATCGGCGAGCTCTATCAACTGGGCCTCGAGGGTCGGGGCGAGCTCCGGCTCGTACTCCGAGAGCTCCTCGTGGAGATGGGCGGAGTGCTTGGCCAGCCCCTCGCGGGTCTCGAAGGTGAGGTTGAGGCCGGGAAAGTTGGGATAGCGCTCCTCCAGCACCTCCACGACCCTCAGGCTCTGCAGGTTGTGCTCGAAGCCCCCCCACTGCTCCATCAAGCGGTTCAAGGCCGCCTCGCCCGCATGGCCGAAGGGGGTGTGCCCCAGGTCATGGGCCAGGGCCACCGCCTCGGTGAGCTCCTCGTTCAGCCCGAGCATGCGGGCCAGCCCCCTGGCGATCTGGGCCACCTCCAGGGAGTGGGTTAGACGGGTGCGGTAATAGTCGCCCTCGTGGATGACGAAGACCTGGGTCTTGTACTCCAGGCGCCTGAAGGCGGCCGAGTGGATGATCCGGTCGCGATCCCTCTCGAAGGCAGGCCGTTCGTCCTTGAACTCCTCGGGATAGCGCCTCCCCTTGGACAGATGGCTCCTGGCCGCATAAGGGGCCAGGTCAGGCCTCTCGTAGGACATCCTCGAGCCTCCTCTCCCAGCGCCAAGCGGTCTCGATGATGGAGCCGAGGTCCCCATAGCGGGGGGACCAGCCGAGCTCCGCCTTTATCCGCGAGGGATCGGCGACAAGCTCCGGGGGGTCCCCTGGACGCCTTGGCCCCTCGACCACCGAGAAATCCACCCCTGTGACCCTCTTTACCTCCTCGATCACCTCCCTTACGGAGTGGCCACGGCCATAACCGCAGTTGTAGACGCGGCTCCTTCCCCCATCGAGCAGGTACTCCAGGCTCAAGAGGTGGACCTCAGCCAGGTCCTCCACGTGGATGTAGTCCCGGATGCAGGTGCCATCGGGCGTGGGATAATCGGTGCCGTAGATCTCGATCCTGGGCAGCCTGCCTGCGGCCGCCTTGAGCGCCCTGGTGATCAGATGGGTGGGTTCCCGGGAGGCCTGGCCTATCCTGGCCTCAGGGTCAGCCCCCGCCACGTTGAAATAGCGAAGGGAGACATAGGGCAAACCGTAGGCCCTGGAGCAGTCCTCCAAGGCCTGCTCCACCATGACCTTGGAACTCCCATAGGGGTTGATGGGCCGCAGGGGGGCCTCTTCCTTCACGGGGACCTCCTCGGGGACCCCGTAGACGGCAGCGCTCGAGGAGAAGACGAAGGCCTTCACCCCGAAGCGCAAGCAGACCCCGATGAGCTTGAAGGCGTTCTCCACGTTGTTCCTGTAGTACTTCAGGGGCTCCCTGACCGACTCGGGCACCACCACCGAGGCGGCGAAGTGCATCACCGCCTCGGGTCTGAAGACCTGAAAGACCTCCTCAAGCTTCCCCTCCTCGCCGAGGTCGGCCTCCACCAACTCCCCGTAGAGGACCGCCCACCGATGGCCCGTGCTCAAGTTGTCGTAGGTCAACACCTGATGGCCCCGCTCCCCCAGGAGCTTCACCACGTGGGAGCCGACGTAGCCCGCCCCCCCTGTGACCAGGATGCGCATGGCCAGATGATATCACATCCCAGGCCCCCCCTTCTATCCGCTTCTTCACTGGGAAATTCCAAGGGGAAAAAAGAAAGCTCGTGAAAATCTTGACAAAGTGAAAATTTGGATTTTTAATGGGGTTGATAAAAAACTTTGCCTTCAGGGAGGTGGCTCATGAAGGTCACGCGGCGGGAGTTTCTCAAGTGGTGTGGTATCTCGGGGGTGGCCATCGGCGTCTCTCCGGCTCTGCTGCCGAAATTCGCCGAGGCTCTGGAACAGGCCCTCGCGGGCAATCCTCCCGTTATATGGGTCCAGGGATCAGGTTGTACGGGTTGCTCGGTCTCCCTGCTTAACGCGGTGTCCCCTGACATCCAGGACATCCTGCTCAAGATCATCAGCCTCAAATTCCATCCCACCGTGATGGCTGCCCAGGGAGAGACGGCCATAGATTACGCCAACGAGGTGGCCAATAAGTACAAGGGCAAGTTCTTCCTCGTCGTGGAGGGGGCCATCCCTACGGGGAGCCATGGTACCTTTTGCGTGGTGGGCGAAAAGGGTGGCAAGGAGGTCACCATCGTCGATTGGACTAAGGATCTGGCCAAGAAGGCCGCGGGAGTGCTGGCCTTCGGCACCTGTGCTGCCTATGGAGGGCTCCCCGCTGCCAAGCCCAACCCCACCAACGCCAAGGGGGTGGGCGACTTCCTCAAGGAGGCCGGGATCAAGACACCCTGTATCAACGTCCCCGGCTGTCCGCCCCACCCGGATTGGATGGCTGGAACCATTGCCCATACCCTGCTCTACGGCATACCGGAGCTTGACGAGATCGGACGCCCTGTCCTCTTCTACGGCTCCCTGGTCCACGACAACTGCCCTTATCGCTCCTACTTCGAAGAGGAACAGTTCTGCGAGCATTTCGGCGAGACGGGCTGCCGGTACGAACTCGGCTGCAAGGGCCCCATGTCCCACTGCGACTCCTGGAAGAGGAAATGGAACAACGGGGTCAATTGGTGTGTCGACAACGCCCTGTGCATAGGCTGTACGGAGCCCAACTTCTGGGATGAATTCGCACCGCTTTATCAGCCCAGTTAAACCATAGAGGAAGGAGGTCTTCGTCATGGCCAGGATCAGCATAGACCCCGTAACCAGAATAGAGGGACACCTCAAGATAGAGGTCGACGTAAAAGGGGGAAAGGTCAAGAACTCGTGGAGTCACGGCTTGCTCTTCAGGGGCTTTGAGGTGATCCTCAAGGGGCGGGACCCTCGGGACGCCGTCCAGATCACCCAGAGGATATGCGGTGTCTGCCCCACCGCCCACGGTACCGCTTCGTCCAGGGCCCTGGACGCCGCCTTTGGGGTGAAGCCCCCTACCAACGGCCGCATAGTCAGGAACCTCATCCTTGGGGCCAACTACATCCAGTCCCACATCCTCCACTTCTACCACCTCGCGGCCCTCGACTACGTGAAGGGCCCTGGGGTCTCCCCCTTCATCCCGCGCTACGAGGGTCCGGACATCTATAGGCTACCCCCTGCTGTG
>QMLK01000152.1 GCA_003646705.1 Deltaproteobacteria bacterium
CCCTGGCTTGTGGACATCCTCTTCGACGCCCAGACCTCAGGGGGGCTCCTCATCTCGGTGCCGTCCTCCAAGGTCGAGGCGCTCCTTGAGAGGCTGAGGAAGAGAGGAGTAGAGGCGGCTTTGATCGGCGAGGTCACCCAGGAGCACCGAGGCGAGATAGAGGTGAGGCCATGAGGGATGGGGTGATCTACCTCGACAATGCAGCGACCTCTTGGCCCAAGCCGCCCGAGACCTTCAAGGCCATGGAGGAGTTCATGCTCTCTGTAGGCGCCAACCCTGGCCGCTCCGGACATCGCCTTTCGATTGAGGCAGGCCGCGTAATCCTTGAGGCCAGGGAGGCTCTGGCCGCCCTCTTCGGGGTGGATGACCCGCTGAGGATCGTCTTCACCAGAAACGCCACAGAGGCCCTCAACCTGGTCCTCTACGGATTGCTGCGACCGGGGGACCACGTGATCACCTCCAGCATGGAACACAACTCGGTGATGCGGCCACTGCGGGACCTGCAGGAGAAAGGGGTGGAGTTGACGGTGGTCGAGGCCTCCCCTCGAGGAGAGCTCGACCCCCAGGACGTCGAGGGGGCCATAAAGGAGAACACCCGCCTCATCGTCCTGACCCACGCCTCTAACGTCACCGGGACCCTGATGCCCTTGACCGAGATCGGGCAGATCGCCCGCCGCAAGGGCGTCCCCCTCTGTGTGGACTCCGCCCAGACGGCGGGGGCCTACCCCATAGATGTGGAGGCGATGGGCATAGACCTTCTGGCCTTTACCGGCCACAAATCCCTCTTCGGCCCCCAAGGCACCGGAGGGCTCTTCATCCGCAAGGGCCTCGAGGAAGCGATCCGGCCCCTCCTCAGAGGGGGCACGGGAAGCCGCTCTGAACTCGAGGAACAACCCGACTTCCTCCCCGACAAGTACGAAAGCGGCACCCCCAACACCGTGGGGATCGCCGGCCTGGGGGCTGGAGTCCGTTTCCTCCTCTCGGAGGGGATGGAGCGTATAAGGGCCAAGGAGGAGGCCCTAACCCAAACCCTCCTCGAGGGGCTCAGCGACACCCCCGGAGTGACCCTCTACGGGACCTGCGATCCAAGGCGACAGATCGCCGTGGTCTCCTTCAACATCGATGGGCTCTCCCCCTCGGAGGTAGCCATGGCCCTGGACGAGGAGTTCGGAGTGCTCACGCGACCAGGCCTCCACTGCGCCCCCTCGGCCCATCGGACCATTGGCACCTTCCCCCAAGGGACGGTTCGACTGAGCGCCGGGTACTTCACCACCGAGGAGGAAATAGGGATGGCCCTCCGTGCGGTGCAGGAACTGGCCGCACGGGCGAGAAAGGGAGGTTCAACCCATGGATAAGGTGATAGACGCCAGGGGGCTTGCCTGTCCTCAGCCGGTGATCCTCACCAAGAAGGCCCTAGAGGAGGCCGAAGAGGTCACCATCGTGGTGGACAACCCCGTCTCCCGCGATAACGTCCGGCGGATGGCCGAAAGCCAGGGCTGTGAAGTGGAGGTGAAGGAGCGAGGGGACGGCATATACCTTCACCTGAGAAGGATCGCATCCTGCAAGGCCGTCTCATCGACCGCTCCCGCTTCTGGACCGACCGTGGTGGTCATCTCCAGCGACCAGATGGGCAGAGGCAACGAGGAGTTGGGGGGATCCTCATGCGGGCCTTCCTCCACACCTTGAACGAGGTCTCCCCCCGGCCGGAGAAGCTCATCTTCTTCAACATAGGGGTCAAGCTCACCGTGGAGGGCTCAGAGGTCCTCGAGGACCTGAGGAGGCTCGCAGAGGGGGGAACTGAGATCCTCGTCTGCGGCACATGCCTCAGCTACTTCGACCTGAAGGAAAAGGTCGCCGTGGGCCAAGTGTCCAACATGTACAGCATCGCAGAGGCGCTGCTTCAGGCAGGCCGCCTGGTGACCCTTTAGGAGGCCCCCTTGCCGGAGGGGAGGGAAGGGATCTACAGCGTGGTACTCTTTCACTCCGTGAGTGGGGCCCTCCGGGCCGAGAAGCTCATCAAGGAGGCGGGGATAGAGTACAAGCTCATCCCCGTACCCCGCCACTTGAGCTCCGACTGCGGGCTCTGCCTACGCTTCCGGACCGAAGACGAGGGACGCATACGGGAAATCCTCAGAGGGAAGGTGGAAGTCCAAGACATCTGTCCCCTGTAGTGATCGAACCCTTGTCATCGAAGTGGAGCTTTGCCCCAAAGGAGGCGACTGTCCCACCGCTTACGGGTCAGGGGGAGACGAACTTTCACCCCTCCCCTCTCCAAGAACCGAACAAGTCCGTCTCTGTCAAAGGCCCAGATCCCGAGATCTTCGAGTCCAAGGCCTTCTGCCATATAGTCAGTCTGGTTGATCGTGAAAGCCAAGGTAATGACTGCTTCAATGACCGGTGTGTCCACCTTCAACTTCATCGCCAGTTTCCTGATGGGGACCAGACCGTAAGGGACGTCCTCGGTTATGTACCTGCTTTTGACCGATGATGGACCTGAGATGTTGGCAGCAGCTCCCTCTTTGTCAAAGGGCGCCCTGAAGTAGGTCGACATGATGGTGCTCTTCCTCCAGAAGTCGTCTTCCGGATACTCCAGCATCCTCGCACCGACTGCCTCTGCTACCTTGTAGACCTCTTCGAACACCGCCTTTATACCCCTCGCCGTCGAGAGGGTAGTTCCGTGTCTATAAAGGTAGAAATCCTTCCCCAAGGTGTCGACCCAGGCTGCGTTCATCACCGTGACCACGGGATGAACGATAGGATTCAAGTTGTTCAAACTGGTGCCAAGGACGTTCTCTGCAGGCACAACGGGGTACATCTCCCTTACGGCAGGTAACACCTTATCTATCCTCTTGGCGGGCAATGTAGCAAGGAGGAGCTTTACCGCCCAGACCATGATCTGGACTGTGCCTGGCTCTACGAGCCTGCAGCCCTATGGGAGGGTATGACTTTCGGCAATGTTGATGTCCTTCTTGACGCCTTCGTCTTTGAGCATCTTTGCAAAGGCGAGGGCAGAAAAGTTGGCGGACCATTTGACGATGGTCTGGCCGTCCTTCAGGTGCGGAATGACGGCGCTGAAGAAGCTTTTGCACCCTATAGCAGGAATGGGCATCATGATGTATTCCACGTCTTCGAGGGCCTCTTTAAAATCCGTCGTCACTTTGTTTATCTTGACGTCGTGCCTCTGGCCCCATGCATCAATCAGGGTGATAGCCTGTTTCTCAAGGGGGACCTTGATGTTCTCTTCGAAATCAGGCAGTTCGCACATATTGACCACGTGTCCTTTCATGGTCAGATCTGCTGCCATGGCATGTGCTCCGCTTCCTCCCCCCAGCACGGCAATCCTTTTTCCGTTAGCCATCTTCTACACCTCCCTTTCTTCTATCTCTCAATTTTTGGCTTCGCTACCCCGTGAAGGCCCATCGATCGAAGACCACCCCATGCCACAGGGGGCGTCATTTGGCCGCTGCCCTGGTTTACCGCCATTATGGCCGCCATCTGGACCGGGCTGATACCCAACTTGGTGAACAAAGGCAACAAAAGGGGCGCAGCCAGCAGCATAGAGCTGATGTCATCCATTATCATGCCCATCAGTACCATAAAAAGGTTTATAAGGAGAAGCAAGACAATTCGGTTGGAAGTGGTGCTCAACATAGCATCAGCGATGGCATGGGGCAGACGCTCGTAGGTGAATATCCTACTCATCACGAAAATAAAACATATTATGAAGGTAATCGCCCCCTCGATGCTGGCTGTCTCCTCAGCTGCTTGCATAAAGCCCTTCCACGTGAGCGAGCGCCTGAGGACACCTACATAGATGGCATACACCGCAGCCACACAACCCGCCTCGGTGGGCGTAAAGACCCCTCCATATATCCCGATATCCCGCCCAGGATTATCACCGGCATAAACAGGCTAAAGCCCGCCTTCTTGGTGGCCACCTC
>QMLK01000153.1 GCA_003646705.1 Deltaproteobacteria bacterium
ACGGTGACGCGGATCTCCCACTCCCGGACGGTGGTGGAGCTCGGGGAAAGGGAGGAGCTGAAACGATCCTTTGACCTCAAACAGAACGAGAGAAAATACACCATGATCCCCGCCTTCGCCGGCCCTCGTCACAGGGTGGTGGAGGAGCGGCTCAAGAAGCTAAAGGAGTTTGCCGAGGGATTCGAGCACAACAGGATGGAGATGGCCGATACCTCCGTGGGGATCGTCACCAGCGGCATCGCTTACCAGTACGCCAAGGAGGTCTTCCCCGATTACAGCTTCCTGAAGCTGGGGATGGTCTGGCCCCTGCCGGAGAAGATGATCAGGGAGTTCGCCAGCAAGGTGAAGGAACTCTGGGTGATCGAGGAGCTGGACCCCTTCCTCGAGGAGAACCTCCGGGCCATGGGCCTGAAGGTCCACCTGGGCAAAGACCGGATACCCCTCTGCGGGGAGCTCTCCCCCACGGTGATCGCTGAGGCCGTCCAGGGCAAACCCTACCGCCCAACGGTGAAGTACCCCAATCCCATACCGCCTCGCCCCCCCAACCTCTGCGCAGGCTGTCCCCATCGGGGGGTCTTCTACGCCCTGAAGAAGCTGAAGCTCTTCGTCTTCGGCGACATCGGCTGCTACACCTTGGCGACCTTGCCCCCCTTGAAGGCCCTGCACACCTGCATCTGCATGGGCTCAAGCGCGGGGATGCTGGAAGGGGCCACCCAGGTCTTGGGCAAGGAGGCCCTGGGGAAGGCGGTGTGTGTACTCGGTGAGTCGACCTTCCTGCACGCCGGGGTCACCCCCTTGATGAACATCGCCTACAACAAGTCCAACGGCACCGTCATCGTGCTCAACAACTGGACCACGGCCATGACTGGAGCCCAGGAGCACCCCGGCTCGGGCTACACCGCCAAGGGCGAGGAGACCTTCGCGGTGGACTACATCCAGTTGGCCAAGGCCTTGGGGGTGAAGGAGGAGAACGTGAGGGAGGTGAACCCCTACAAGCTCGACGAGCTCCTCGAGGTCATCAAGGAGGAGACTTCGAAGGAAGAGGCCTCCTTCATCGTCACCAAGGACGGCCCCTGCGCCTTACTGCGGAGGGCCATCAAGGCCTACAACCCGCCGCTACATGTGGATCAGGAGGTCTGCACGGGCTGTCGCCAGTGCCTAGAGCTCGGTTGTCCGGCCCTCTCCTGGGACCCCACGAAGGCAGGCGAGTACAAGACAGCCGACGGCAAGGTCAAGAAGAGGAAGGGAGCGGCAGCCATCAACGACCTCCTCTGCAACGGCTGCGGCCTCTGTTACCAGGTGTGTAAGTTCGACGCCATAAAGGGCGAGACCGAAGAGGTCCCCATAGGGTTTCAACTGAGGCGACCCTAAGGAGGAGAAGCCATGGGAAAGGACGTCACCAACATCTTGGTCTGCGGCGTAGGCGGTCAGGGGGTGATCTTGGCCAGCGATGTGATGGCCGACACCTTCCTCGAGGCCGGTTACGATGTGAAGAAGAGTGAGGTCCACGGCATGGCCCAACGGGGCGGCGCCGTGGTGAGCCACGTACGTTATGGCCAAAAGGTGTATTCCCCCCTGATAAGGATGGGGGAGGTGGACTACCTCTTCTCTACGGAGAAGCTCGAGGTCCTGAGATGGATGGAATATTGCACCCCCTCTACGGTGGTCATCACCGACACGGTGCAGATAAACCCCCCTGCGGTCAACCTCGGTGAGATGGAGTACCCCACCGACATCGACGACTTCCTGAAGGGGAACTTCGAGAAGGTCTACACGGTCGATGCCACCGAGATCGCCAAGGAGCTGGGCAACGCCCGGGCGGCCAATGTGGTGCTGCTCGGGGTCCTCTCGAAGCTCCTGGGGATCGAGGAGGCCCTCTGGAAGAAGTGCCTCCTGGAACGGCTGCCGAAGAAGCTACATGAATTGAACTTGCAGGCCTTCGAGAAGGGAAGGCTCGCCGTATAAGGCAAGAAGGGGGCCGCTTGGCCCCCTTCTTTTATTGCCTCATGTAGATGGTCCTGATGGGGAAGGGGATTTCTATCCCCTCCTGGTGGTAGCGTCTGTGGAGTCTTTTGATGAACTCGTGCTTGACGAGGTACTGGTCCACGAACTCCCGGGCCCTCAAGATCACCGTAAAATCTATGCTGAAGTCGCCGAAGGTGTGGTAGCGGATGAAGGGCTCAAATTCGGGCACACCCCCAGGTACCTCCCTCATGACCTCTTTGGCCACCTCTATGGTGACCTTCTCCACCTTCTCCAGGTCGCTGTCGTAGCTCACCCCCACCTGCACCAGCACCGACATTTCCTGCTGCGGTAGGTAATAGTTCGTGACGATGATGGAGGCCAACTTGGAGTTGGGCACGATCACCACGTTGTTGGGCAGTTGCCTTATGGTGGTGTTGCGCCAGGAGATGTCCATCACGTAGCCCTCCTCTCCCGTCTCCAGCCTCACATAGTCCCCGGGCCTCACCTGTTTGGACATCAAGATGTGGAAGCCAGCGAAGAGGTTGGCCAAGGGCTCCTGCAGGGCCAAGGCCACGGCCAGCCCCCCAACCCCCAAGGCCGTCAAGGCGGGGGTGATGGAGATGCCGAGGGACTGCAGCAGCACCAGCCCCCCTATGGTGAAGATGGCCAGCTTGGTGAGGTTTCGGAACAGAGACGTAGGCGGCACCACGTCCTTCAGGCGCTGAAGGTGCAGCTCCAGGAACCCCACGGACAGGCGCGCCAGGAAGAACGTCACCGAGAGGATGGCGATCCCTAAGAGCAACTTCTTCAACAGATCGAAGTGGGTCGGCGACATCTCGAGGAAGGACAACCCCACGTAGAACCCCAGCAAGGAGAGCCATATGGTGGTCACCCTCCGCAAGGCGCCGATGATCACCTCGTCCCCCTCCCACTTGGTCCTGCGGGCGATGGCCCTGAGTCTATGGAGCAGCAACCTCTCCACGGCCACCCCTATGACGATCCCCCCCGCAGCCAAGAGGATCGCTACCAGGGACCTCCAATGCACGGCTCCCCTCCTTGTTCCTTCGGTGGCTTCCCATCATAGGAGGGGGGCTCAGCAGGTGTCAAGGCTCAAGGGAGAGGGGGGATCTTCCGATAAAGGATAAGAGAAAAAAACTCGAGGTGAGGTTATGGAATTCGACATCACGGTGGATCGAAGGGGCCCGGTGGCGGTCCTGAAGCTCTTCGGGTGGTTCATCTACGACGTCGTCTCCCCCTTCCGGCAGAAGGTGGAGGAGGCCCTGGAGGCCGGAACCCAGCAGATGGTGGTGGATTTAAGGGGGGTCAGTTTTATGGATAGCGCGGGGGTAGGGGCCTTGGTGAGTGCCCTTACCTCCTTGAGGAGGAAGGGCGGAGAGCTCGCCCTGGTGGGGCTCACTCCCGAGGTGAGGAGGGTCCTGGAGCTTACGCGTCTGCTGAAACTCTTCAACGTCTACGAGGACTTAGAGGAGGTCGTGAAGGAGCCATCGTAGGGAGGAGACCTTGGGGAGCCCCCGGATAGAGTATTTCGTCCGGAGGGAAGAGGAATGCCCCGCCCCCCGTGAACGGGAGGATGGACGGGTGGACTTCCACGATCTCCGGTTGATCGAGAACGTGGTGGCGGGGCAGGTCCTGGCACGGATACCACCCGAGGAGGGGATCGTAGGGCCAGAGGCCTTTCCCATGGGCGAGAACGTCTACGTGCCCGAGGATGACCCCAGGGTGCTCGTGGCGGCGGTCAACGGCCACGCTTACTGGAAGGACGGGAAACTCCACGTGTCCCCTGTCTTCGTCATCGAGGGGAACGTGGACTTCTCCACGGGAAACGTGGTCTTTGTAGGCAAGTTGATCGTGAAGGGGACCATCAGGGCGGGCTTCACCGTGGAGGCGGAGGAACTCCTGGTGGAGGGGGAGGTCGAAGGGGAGGTGAGGATCGGGGGGA
>QMLK01000154.1 GCA_003646705.1 Deltaproteobacteria bacterium
CCTTCGGCCCCTGCCATCGCCAATGCCATCTACGACGCCATAGGGGTGAGGATCAAGGACCTGCCCATAACCCCGGAGAAGGTCCTCAAGGCCTTAAAGGAGAAGGGAAAAGGGGCATAGCCCCTCAAGGACGACGGCATCTAAGGGGCACCCCTTTGGGTGCCCCTTATCTTTTGGCTCCACTCCTACCTCAAGGGGGGCGATCTGACCCTCAAGGTGCCTCAACGGTAGAGGTGATCTATCATCTCCTTGAAATGGCGCTCTATCAAGAAACGGCGCTTCTTCATGGTGGGGGTGAGGAGGGGCTCCCCCTCGAGATGCTCCTCTGAGAGGGGACGTCTGATGACGGCGAAGCGCACGATCCGTTCCTCTGGGCGGAAGCGCGGGTCGCCGTTGACCAGCCTCTCCACCTCCCTCCGCAGCATCCCCTCCAACTCCCTCTGGGGGAGGAGGCGGAGATCGTCCCTGGGCAGAAGCAGCGCCACCAGGTGTTTGCGGTCCTGGCCGAGGACCGTGGCGTCCTCGATCAGGGGGCTCTCCCTCAGCCTCTCCTCCAAGGGCTCAGGCTCCACGTTCTCACCCCCCAGCAGCACGATGGTATCCTTGGCCCTGCCGGTTATCACCAAGTGCCCTCGAGGGGTGATGGAGCCGAGGTCTCCGGTGTCAAGCCAACCCCCCCTGAGCGCCTGGGCTGTGGCCTCAGGGTCCTTGTAGTAGCCCATCATGACCTGAGGCCCCTTGACCCTGATGGTTCCCCCCTCGAGGCGGACCTCGGTCCCGGGCAGGGGTCTGCCAGCGGTGCCGAGGACGTTGTCATCGGGCGTCCTCACGCTCACGATGGGGGAGGCCTCAGTGAGCCCGTAGCCGTTGAGCAGGGTAAGGCCACAGGCCCTGAAGAAGCAATCCACCTCCAAGGGGAGACTTCCGCCGCCGCTTACGGCGAGCCTCAGTCGCCCTCCCAGGGCCCTCCTCAGCCGCCTGAAGGCGAGGAGCTCCCCCAGCAGGAACAGGGGGAGAGACAAGGGATTGCGTCCTTGGCGCCAACGGAGGCCCGCCCCAAGCAGCAACCTGGGGATTCGGGCCTTTTTGCAGACCGCCTCCCATATCCTCGGCACCGCCGACAGCACCGTGGGCCTCACCAGCCGCAGGTCCTGGGACAGACGGCGCAGGTCCGTGTAGACCACCTCGGCCCCCGCCGTGAGGGCCGCGTACTCCACCATCCGTTCGAAGGCATGCCACAGGGGCAGGATCGCCAAGAGCCGATCCTCGGGGTAGATGGAGAGGGTCTGGAGGGCCTGTCTGACGTTGGCCACCAGGTTTCCGTGGCTCAACATCACCCCCTTGGGCCTTCCCGTGGTGCCAGAGGTATAGAGGACGGTGGCCAGATCATCCGCTGTCACCCCCTGTGGAGGCCCCTTGAGGCCTGAAAGAGCCCCAAGGAGTTCCCCGAGGCATAGGGCACCTTCGGCCTCCCCTTCGATGAGGATGACGGCCCTCAAGGGGGGCAGCTCCCCGAAGCGACTGAGGAGCTCTGGATTCTCGACGATCAGGACCGTAGAATCGCTGTGGCGCAGAAGCCCCTGCAGCTCATGGCTGGGCGAGGGACTCCCGCGGGGGACGTCCACACAGCCGATGGACAAGATGGCCAGGTCGCAGATCAGCCACTCGGGGCGGTTGTCACAGAGTAGGAAGGCCTTCTCCCCAGGCTGCATCCCGAGCTCGCGAAGGGTAGCCGCCAGGGCCTGGATCCTGCTCCAGAGCTCGCCATAGGTCAGGGAGAGGTCGCCCTGCCGCAAGGCGGCCTTGTCCGGATGGCGCTCGACGCTCTGGAGGATCAATCCGGGGAGGCTCACGACCCTTCTACGGCTTCGGACTCCTTGAAGGATGAGGAAAGACAGGATCGCAAAACTGAATATATCTCTTCGGCCAGCACCTCTTGCCCCTGGGCCTTGAGATGGTAGCCATCCTCGTAGTAGACGTCATCGGGCTCATATCGCCCAAATATGGAGTACACATCGACCACCATGGCCCCGTAATCCCTCGCCAAGTCGCGGAGCAGCTTGTAATTTCTCTCAAAATTCTCCTTGAAGTGCGCAACTGCCTTGGACGTAGGCGTCAGGGGAGTCATCAAAAGCACTATCGCCTTTGGATTTAACGTTCTTATAAGGTCGAGGCATTCACGGAGCTCGGTTATATAGTCCTTATTATGCTGCCTTTTTAAGATCTTTGCCCGTATGAAACGTCGCCATGACCAAGGGATGAGACGTCCTTCGGTCTTCCTCAAAACCTCGTAGATCAGGTTGCCTATTTTCGTTTCGCCTAACCTTTTCTTCATCTCAAACCGGGGATACAACTGGCTGTTCAGGAACTGGAGAAAGATAAAGTCGTACCCCTGTGAGGACAACTCCTCCTGCAAATTTGCATAAAGCTGCTCCAAATTCACGCTTTTTACGTTGGCCTTTATGGTCAGTCTCAGCCCCTCTTCGGGGTCCCTTCTGAGGTAACGCTGGACTAAAACGGGGGAGGGACTTCGTGGGAGGGAGCTTATACCCCCTTATCATACACCCCCCTATCATCAACATACGGAGCGTTCTTGAAGGAGCGACCTTGGCGAGATCTTCCATGACCACCTCAGCGAGCATAAGCCATGAGTATCCTCAGGTCCATCACATTGGTCCCCGTGGGCCCTGTAATGACCAAGTTACCAAGGGGCTTGAAGAAATGGTAAGAGTCATACTCGTATAGATGGGCCTCTGGGTCAAGGCCGAGGTCGCGGGCCCGCTCCACCGTCCGCCAGTCGGCCCAGGCCCCTGCGGCCTCGGTGGGGCCATCGGTGCCATCGGTCCCGGCGCTGAAGACCACCGCGCCCTCCCAACCCGCGATCTCGAGGGCCGCCTGCAACGCGAACTCTTGGTTCCTGCCGCCCTTGCCCTTCCCCCTTATGGTGACGGTGGTCTCCCCCCCGGAGATGACACATGCGGGGGGCGGCAGGGGATGGCCGCTCTTCAAGATCTCTTTGAGGATCCCCGCGTGCACCTTCGCCACCTCTCGGGTCTCCCCCTCGATCATGGAGGAGAGCACCAGGACGTTGTAGCCCAGCTCCTCGGCCTTCTTCGCAGCCGCCAGCAGGCACTGCAGATTGCTGGCCACTATGACGTTTGTTACCCGCTCGAAGGCCCCATGGCCGGGTTTAGGGGTCTCAGGGATCTCCCCACGTAGCCCGCCCTTCAGGACCTTGAGGACCGAGGGCGGCACCCTCTCGGCAAGGCCGTATCTCTCTATCACCCCAAGGGCATCTCCGTAGGTGGAGCGGTCGGGGACCGTCGGCCCCGAGGCGATCACATCAAGGTCGTCCCCCACCACGTCGGAGATCAAGAGGGTGAGGACCCGGGCGGGAAAGGCGTAAAGGGCGAGCCTACCCCCCTTGGTCTTGGAGAGGTGCTTCCTCACGGCGTTGACCTCGTGGATCTTGGCCCCTGAGGCGAGGAGGGCCTCGGTGGTGGTCTGCTTCTCTTGGAGCCCTATCCCTTCAACGGGGTAGGGCAGAAGCGCAGAGCCCCCTCCGGAGATGAGACAGAGGGCTAAGTCGTGCCGAGACAGCCCCTCCAACAGCTCCACGACCCTCTTGGCCCCCTCCAGGCCCCGCTCATCGGGCACCGGGTGGCTCGCCTCCAAGACCCCCACCCTCTTCAGGGGCACGCCGTGGCCGTCCTTGACCACCACCAACCCCCCTTCGAGGCGATCCCCCACGATCTCCTCTACCGCCCGGGCCATGCGGGCCGAGGCCTTACCCGCCCCGACCACCACGATGCGCCTCAGCTCCTTGAGGGGGATCTCCTCAGCGTCGAGGATCAGCAGATCCCC
>QMLK01000155.1 GCA_003646705.1 Deltaproteobacteria bacterium
CCCTGAGGGCCTCCCTCATAGGGGTGTAGCTCCTCCCCTTCAGCAGCAGTTGCCACCGCCATCTGCCCCGCAGGAGGAAAAGGGGGGCCGGGGCCGGCCCGAGGACCTGGAAATCGCCCCCTTCGAAGGCTCGGGCCACCTCATGGGCCCGAGCCTTGACCTGCCTGAGATCGGCACCTGTAAACCTGACCTGGATGAGGCGGCAGAAGGGTGGGTAGAGGAGCTCTCGACGTAGGGCGATCTCCTGGCCGAAGAAGCCCTCGAAGTCGTGCCTCGAGGCCTTCAGGACGGCGTAGTGGCCGGGCAGGAGGGTCTGGACGATGACCCTCCCTTCGCGGTCGCCCCTGCCCGCCCTCCCCGCGGCTTGGCTCAAGAGCTGGAAGGTCCTCTCAGGGGCCCGAAAGTCGGGCAGGTTCAGGGCGACATCGGCGCAGATCACCCCGACCAAGGTGATCTGGGGGACGTCGTGCCCTTTCACGATCATCTGCGTCCCCACCAGGACGTCTATCTCCCCCTCGGCCAAGGCCCTCAGCAGGGCCTCGTAGTCCCTTCTGGTGGTGACTGTGTCGCTGTCCATCCTGGCGACTTGAGCCCGAGGCAAGAGTCGCCTCACCTCCTCCGCCACCCTCTCCGTACCGAAGCCAAAGGAGGAGACCCTCTTGCCCCCACAGCGGGGACAGATCTGCGGCACTGGCAGGGAGAAGCCGCAATAATGGCAGAGGAGGCTCCGGGAAGAGGCATGGTAGGTGAGGGTCACGCTACAGTACTTACACCTGAGGGGCTCTCCACAGTCCCTGCACGTCATCACTGGGGCAAAGCCCCTGCGGTTGAGGAAGAGGAGGGCCTGTTCCCCCCGGGAGACGGTCTCCCTGAGGGCCTCCCTGAGGGGCCCCGAAAGGACCCCCCTCTGCCCCTTGAGGTCGACGACCTCCACGGTCGGCAGGGGACGGTCATCCACCCGTCTCCTCAATTGGAGCAAGGAGATCCTCCCCTTTGAGGCGTTGTAGTAGGTCTCTACCGAAGGCGTCGCCGATCCGAGGACCACCGTGGCCCCCTCCAACCTGCCCCTCACCAGGGCCATGTCCCTGGCGTTGTAGCGCAAGCCATCGGACTGCTTGTAGGAGGGGTCGTGTTCCTCATCGACCACGATCAACCCCAGGTCCCTGAGGGGGGCGAAGAGGGCCGACCGAGCCCCTATCACGACCCTCATCTCTCCGGCGGCTATCCTACGCCACTGTTCATACCGCTCCTGTCTGGTCATGGCACTGTGGAGGAGCGCCACCTCCTCCCCCAATCGCCTCCTGAAGCGGGTGAAGAGTTGGGGGGTGAGGGATATCTCCGGCACCAGCACCAAGGCCCCTTTGCCGGCTGCCAAGGCCGCCTCTGCGGCGCGGAGGTAGACCTCCGTCTTGCCGCTGCCGGTCACACCGTGAAGGAGGTAGGCCCCACCCTTGCCCTCGAGTCCCCTCCTTATGGAGGAGAGGGCGGTCTCCTGTTCAGGTGTAAGCCTATGGGGCCTCGGGCTGGGGGCCACCTCAGTGAAGGCGAAGCTGAAGGGAAGATCCCTGTGGAAGACCCTAAGGACCCCCCTCTGGACCAGGCGTTCCACGGTCCCCTTCACCCCCCTGCGGCGCCGCTTAAGCTCCCGTAAGGGGGCCTCCTCTACCTCTTTCAGGAACGTCAGGAGGTCGCGTTCCTTGGGGGTAAACCCTTCAAGGGACGGTAGATGGACGAGGGCCACCCATGGCTCTCCCCTCCTTCGCCAGGGGGGCCTCTCCTCCGACCTGAGGAGTCCCTCCCTTTGGAGCCCTTCGAGGACCTCAAGGGGGAAACGCCTCAGCAGGGCCTTCAAGGTGAGGGACCGTCCCTTGAGGGCCTCCAGGACCTCCCTCTCCACCCCCCCGATCCTCCCCTCCCGGAGGGGCCTCTCGGCCTCCTCAGTGGCTCGGAGACGAGGCTGAGCCCTGGCGGTGGCCGTTGGCGGGAGGGCGCACTTCAACACCAGCCCAAGGGGGGAGAGGTAATGGTGGGCGGCCCACCGCATGAGGGAGACCTCCTTCGGACCGAGGAGGGGAGGACCCTCCTCCACCTCCATCACCTCCTTGAGCCGCCCTGGATCGAGATCCGGGGGAAGGGAGGAGAGGACCTCGAGGATCACCCCTATGCGGGCCTTCCCCCTCAAGGGGACCAGTACCCTCTTGCCCACCTCTGCCCTTATCCCCTGGGGCAATTTGTAGAGAAGGGAGGGGACGGCCAAGGGGAGGACCACTTCGACGAAGGACCCCACGTCCAAAAGTTACATCGCCCCCTCCTCCCTGTAAAGGGCCATGGATATGAGGTGTGAGGGAGGCTATAATCGCATGCGGATGTCCCTTGAGCGGGTGAGGATCGTACTGGTCGAGCCACGAGGGCCCATCAACGTAGGGGCCACGGCTCGGGCCATGAAGAACATGGGGGCGAGGGAGCTGGCCCTGGTGGCCCCCCGCTGCCCGCCGCTTCACCCCCATGCCATCACCATGGCTGTGGCCGCGAGGGACATCCTGTCAGGGGCAAGGGTCTTTGAGACCCTCGAAGAGGCCATCGCCTCGAGCTCCCTCGTGGTGGGGACCACGAGGCGCAAGGGGAAGCGGCGCGGCCATATGCTCACCCCGAGGGAGGCCGCCGAGGAGATCTTGCGGGTGGCCCAGACTCAAAGGGTCTCCCTCCTCTTCGGCCCTGAGGATCGAGGTCTGTCAAATAGGGAACTGGACCTGTGCCAAGAGGTGGTCACCATCCCCGCGGATGAAAGATACGGCTCCCTCAACCTGGCCCAAGCGGTGATGATCATGCTGTATGAGCTACGCCTTGCAGCCCATCCCCCTACACCCCAGGATCGGAAGCTGGCCACCTCCGAGGAACTGGAGGCGATGTACCAGCACCTCGAGGAGGTCCTGTCGCGGATCGGGTTCCTCCACGGGGACAACCCGCAGAGGATGATGACGGCCCTCCGGAGGATCTTCGGCAGGGCGAGGCTCGATGCCCGGGAGGTCAGGATCATCAGGGGGATCCTCCATCAGGTGGAATGGGCCCTTGAGAGGGAAGGGCACCCGGGGACTTCCAAGGAAGGCTAAACCGTGGTAGCCTTTGGCGCAAATCAGCTCAGGAGGTGAGAGGATGAGGGGTTTTGCCAAGAGGATCCAGGGGATCAAACCCCCAGCGACGCTGGCCATAAGCGCCCGAGCCAAGGCCTTGATGGCCAAGGGGGTGGACGTCATAAGCTTCGGAGCAGGGGAGCCCGACTTCGACACCCCTGACCACATAAAGGAGGCGGCCATCAAGGCCTTAAGGGAGGGCTTCACGAAATATACCCCCGCCACGGGCATCGAGGAGTTGAAGGAGGCCATCTGCGAGAAGTTCGAGCGGGACAACGGCCTCTCCTACAGCCCGGAGGAGGTCATCGTCACCTGTGGTGGGAAACAGGCCCTTTACAACCTGGCCATGGCCCTCTTCGAGGAGGGGGACGAGGTGATCGTCCCCGCCCCTTACTGGGTCTCCTACCCAGCCATGATAAGGCTGGCAGGGGCTGAACCCGTGATCGTGGAGACCTCTGAGGAAGAGGGCTTCAAGATGAGGCCAGAGGCCCTGGAGGAGGCGGTGACCGAGAGGACCAAGGCCGTCATCATAAACAGTCCCTCCAACCCATGCGGTGCCGTCTACGGACGCGAAGACCTCGAGGCCATCGCCGAGGTGGCCTTGAGGCACGACCTCTGGATCATCTCCGACGAGGTGTACGAACACATCCTCTACGACGGCCTGAAGCACGTCTCCATAGCCTCCCTCTCACCGGAACTGAAGGAGAGGACCATAGTGGTCAA
>QMLK01000156.1 GCA_003646705.1 Deltaproteobacteria bacterium
CCACAGCGATCGCAGAGCCCCCAATCGATGGCCGGCACCGGCGGCACGGGATCAGGCCCCCGGAGGTAGATGGCCTTGCGCCTGCCGAAGGGGTCGAACTCGTCGCGGGTCTCAAGGGGACAGACCTCGAGACACCTCCCGCAGGCCGTGCAGAGCTCCTCCCTCACCCCACGGGGGCGCCTGCGCACCACGGCCTTGAAGGCCCCCTCGGAGCCCTCCAAGGCCAGGAGCTCAGAGGAGGGGAGGAACTCCACCAAGGGGTGGTAGAAGGAACGCCTCAGACAGTACTCGGCCTCTTCCACCCGCCCGAAGGTGGGGAGCATCTGGCAGAGACAGCAGCGATCCGTGGGGAACTGGCGCTCAAGGAGGGCCACCTCTCCCCCCAAGAAGGGGGACCGCTCGATCATCCACACCCTCTGACCCCTCGAGGCCACCTCCAGGGAGGCCTTCACCCCGGCGACCCCTGAACCTATCACTAAGACGCCTTCCGCCATCCCTCATCCTCCGAGGACCCGTCCCCCGAGAAGATCCCCACCATCTCCATCACCTGGCGGTAGGTGCTGTTGACCAGTTGGGCGGCCCCAGAGGGACAGGCCGCAGCACAGGCCCCACAGCCCTCACAAAGGACCTCCTTCACCACCGCCACCTTCCGCCTCCGATCCACCTCCACCGCCCCGTAAGCGCAAACCCTCTCACAGTAGCCGCAGCCGCTGCAGACCTCTTGATCCACCCTGGCGACCTCCGGGCTGTGCAGCAACTCCTCCTGGCTGAAGAGGGAGATCACCTTGCTCGAGGCCGCCGAGGCCTGGCTGATGCTGTCTTGGATCTCCTTGGGGAACTGGGCACAACCGGCGAGATAGACCCCGGCCGTGAGGGTCTCCACCGGCCCCAGCTTAGGGTGGCTCTCCGAGAGGAGTCCATAGGAGTCGGCCAAGACGTTGATCCGCTTGGCCAGCTCCCTCACCCCCTCGGCCCCCTTGAGGCCCATGGCCAGTACCACCAGATCGGCCTCCACCTCCAAGGTCCGGTCGCTCAGGGTGTCGATCCCTATGACCTTGAGTTTCTCCCCCTCCCTGAAGATCCGGGCCACCCTGCCCCGGAGGTAGAGGATCCGCCCACGGGAGGTGGCCTCCTGGATGAACTCCTCGTGGCCTTTGCCCGTGGCCCTCACATCCATGTAGAAGACGTAGGCCCGGCCCTCGGGGACCCTCTCCTTGTAGAGGAGGGCCTCCTTGGCCGTGTACATACAGCAGACCTTGGAGCAGTAAGGGAGATGATGATCGGGGTCCCGAGAACCGACGCACTGTACGAAGACCACCTCCTTGGGGACGCGGCCGTCAGAGGGCCTCCTCACCTCCCCCCCTGTGGGCCCGTCAGGGGCGAGGATCCGCTCGAACTCGAGGGCGTCTATCACGTCAGGGTCTGGGTCGTACTCGCCTATGGCCTCCTTCGGGTAGAGGTCGTAGCCTGTGGCCACCACGATGGCCCCCACCTCCACCTCCTCAAAGGTCTCCCCTTGGGAGAAGTCCACCGCCTCCTCGGGACAGGCCTCAAGGCACAGATCGCAGGGCTTCCCCTCGAAGCGAAGGCAGCTCTCAGGGTCGATCAAGGCCCTCTGAGGGACCGCCCTCCGGTGGGGGATGTAGATGGCCCTCCGCTTGGATAGCCCTCGGTCGAACTCCGAGGGCACCTCCACAGGGCAGACCTCCTGACATATACCACAGCCCGTACACCGTTCCCAGTCCACGAAGGGGGGACGTCCCCTCAGCTTCACCTTGAAGTTGCCCACATAGCCCTCGACTGCCTCCACCTCCGTGAGCAGGTGGATGCGGAGGCGCGGATGAAGGACCGCCTCCAAGGCCATGGGGATCACGTCGCAGCCCCCGGGCAGAAGGGCCGGGTGGCTCGAGGAGAGGCCGACCACCTTGCCGCCGAGGTATGGGGCCCGCTCCACCAGGTGGACCTCGAAGCCGCCCTCGGCGATGTCCAGGGCGGCCTCAAGGCCAGCCACCCCTCCCCCTATCACCAAGGCCCTCCTGGTCAAGGGCACCTTGATGGCCTCCAGGGCCATGTTCCTGCGGACCTTTTCGACGGCGGCCTTGACGATCTCCAAGGCCTTCTCCGTAGCCCTCTCCGGCTCGTGCCAATGGGGCCAGCTACACCACTCGCGGATGTTGGCGATCTCGCATAGGTAGGGGTTGAGGCCTTCGGAGGCCGCGAGATCCCTGAAGGTCCTCTGGTGCAGGGCCGGGGAGCAGTTGGCCATCACGATGGCATCGAGCCCCTTCTCCCTTATGGCCTTCCTCACCAGCTCCTGGCCGGGGTCAGAACAGCGGTAGATGTAGTGCTCGGCGTGGACCACCCCGGGCCAGCGGCTGATCTCCTGTACCACCCGCTCCACATCCACGCTGCCGGCGATGTTGAGCCCACAGTGACAGAGGAAGACCCCGATCCGCCTCCGCATCAGGCCACCTCTCTCAAGCCCTCGCGCGCCTTGGCGAAGAAGGCCATCACCTTGGCTGCGCAACCCGCAGCCTGGGCCACGCACTCCGGGATGTCCTTGGGGGCCTGACAGCAGCCCGCCAGGAAGACCCCCTCCCGGGTGCTCTCAAAGGGCCGGAGCCTGCGTTCCGCCTCCCGGAAGAAGCCCGTCTCGTCGAGCTCCACCCCGAGGAGCTCTGCCAGCTCCGCAGTTCCTGGGCTGGGCACCATCCCCAAGGCCAGGACCACGAGGTCGCAGGCGACCTCGATCCTCCGGCCGCTCAGGGTATCCACCCCCCACACCACCAATCTCTCCCCCTCCCGGAAGACCTTGGCCACCCTGCCCCGGAGGAAGACCAGACGGTCCTCAGAGGCCGCCCGTTGGTAGAACTCCTCGTACATCTTGCCGTCGGTCCTCATGTCCATGTAGAAGAGGTAGAAGCGGCCCTCGGGCACCGCATGCCGATAGAGGACGCCGAGCTTGCAGCCGTACATGCAGCAGACCCGCGAGCAGTAGGGGAGGTGGTGCTCGGGGTCGCGGCTACCACAGCAATGGATGAAGACCACCTCCTTGGGGACGCGGCCGTCAGAGGGCCGGAAGACCTTCCCGCCGGTGGGCCCTGAGGGGCACAGCAGCCGCTCGAACTGCAGGGGGTCGAGCACGTCCGGGTCCTCCTCCACCTCCCCCAGGACCCCCTTCGGCAGCAGCTCGTAGCCTGTGGCCACCACGATGGCCCCCACCTCATAGGTCTCGAGCCTGTCCACGAGGGCGTGGTCGATGGCTTGGGCCTCACAGGCCGACTCGCAGCTATAGCACTCACAACAACCCGCGCAGTTGAGGCACCGCTTGGCCTCCTTGACGGCCACCTCCGGATCGAAGGGGAGCTCCACCTCGCGGAAGTCGGCCCTGCGCTCCTCGGGCGAAAGGGTCGGGGGCCTCTCAGGGGGCCTCTCCTCAACCCCCCTCAGGTCCATCTCGGGGACCTTCGCCTCGGGAACCTCCCTCCCCTCCCTCAGGTCCTCACCCCTCAAGAGTCGGTCGATGGACTCAGCGGCCCTGCGACCCGCAGCCATGGCCTCCACCGCGGACCTCGGTCCCGTGACGACGTCGCCCCCCGCGAAGACCCCTGGGCGCGAGGTCTCCAAGGTCACGGGGTCCACCTTCAGGGTCCCCCTCTCGGTCAGCTCCAGTCCCAAGTCCCTCGCCCAGCCCAGCTCCGGTGCCTGCCCTATGGCGGCGATCACCAGATCGGCCTCCACCTGGAACTCCGTCCCCTTCAGGGGGATGGGCTTGCGCCTCCCCCCCTCGTCCGGCTCCCCAAGGCACATCCTGAGGAACTCCACCC
>QMLK01000157.1 GCA_003646705.1 Deltaproteobacteria bacterium
CCCCTTCTGCTTCCCCTCCCTGGGGATGAGGCTCGGAGGGTTCCCGAGGGGGCAGCTTCAGGGATCGAGCTCGGAGGGCGCGGGCACCGTCAGAAGGGGACACACCTTCCAGCAGGCCCACTGGTTCCTGTTTCCCGTCTATTCCCTTCTGGAGATCCTGGTCGACTTCGTCTGCGTGGAGCACACGAGCTTCGACGTGGCCTACCTGACGGAGGTCGATCCCCTGTGGAACGACGACAGCCTGGCCTTCATCATCCAGCCCGAGGCCCTGCTCTTCGCCAACCAGATAGCCCAGATGGCCTGCACCGCTGACAGTGTCACCTCCCAGGTGGGACTGCCCCTGAACGCCCTCTTCTGGTGCATCGGATCCTGGGGGAGCTCCTATCCCCTGTCCGGGGCCCTGGACAACGAGGACGTGACCGCGGCCTCGGCAGGGATAGGGGCGAGGATGATCTACAAGCTGGGCCGGCAGGGGCTGCTGTGGGACACCGCCACGGACCTCTGCCAGAAGGTTCCCTCCTTCATCTGGGTGAAGTACCACTGGAAGTTCCAGATCGCACGGCCCGTGCGGGGGCGTCAGTGCATCCCCCTGGGTCGAAGCGCCATGATCTGGGGGATAGCCAAAAATCCCCCGAAGTCCGGCTCGGACAACTTCCTCTTCATGGTCTTCAGGAAGCGGGCATGCTGCGCGTTCTGATCGCCTTCGCAGTCCTGATAACAGCCGCGGCAGCTCCGGCCCAGAGCCCGGGGGGCGAGGGGATCCGCAGGCTCCAGGACAGAGCGGCCGAGTTCGAGAAACAGATGGAAGGCATCAAGGACTTCACCCCTTCCGAAAAGATGCGGTCCGAGGCCAGAAAGGCTCACGAGCTCTTCGAGAAGCGTCAGTCAGAGGTGGAGGACTTCGAAGAACAGATCACACGCACCCTCCTGGGCGTCGCCCCGGAGGAGATACTCTCGGCCGCCGGACCAGAAGACCGCAGCAGGAAGTCCACACTCAGGCCCGACGAGAGGATCTACCTGTTCGTCTCCTCCTCGGTGCCCGTTCGCACCCTCAGGAACTACGCCAGGGACCTGGAGGCCATGGGGGAACCCCGGGCCCTGATGGTCATGAGGGGGTTCGTGGGCGGCATCAGGCGGTTCGGACCCACCCGCGAGTTCCTGCTCCGGGTGCTCAAGCGCAACCCCGACTGCGACCACCTGACCGAGCGGTGCTCGGGATACGACGTGCAGATCTGGATAGACCCCCTGCTCTTCAGGAGGTTCGGAATCGAAGAGGTCCCCGCCTTGGTCTACGTCCGGGGACTGTCAGCCAGGGATCCCACGGCGGCGGAAAGCGACCCCGAAAATGCTTCCTTCGGCCGCGCGCTACTGCTGAGGGGGGACGTCCCGCTCGACTACTTCCTGGAGGTCCTCTTCAGGGAGACGCGGGACGAACGCTTCGAAACCCTGCGCAGAAGGATCACAGGAGGTGTCTGAATGTGCGGTCTCAGCCGGCTGAAATTCCTGCTTCTGGTGGTACTGGTGAACGTCACGGTCACCGGGGCGATGCTCTGGTTCTACCACACGAGGTTCGCCCCCAGGGTGGCCGTGGTGAACGTGGACGAGTTCGTCCGCGAGATGGCCTCGAAGGTGACCTCGAGGGAGGTGTCCGTCGAGGAGGTCCGCAGGAGGGCCCAGGAGTTTTCCAGGAGCCTGCAGGAGTACGTCAGGCGCAGGCCCGGATCGGTGGTGCTGCTCAAGGAGGTGGTCGTTGCGGGAGACGTGGAGGAGATTCGGCCGTAGGGCTTTTAGTACGGCCCTCGCCATCGTCGCCCTCTTTGCAGCGGCGACCTTCGTCACGTCCTCGGTCACGATCTCCCCGACCCCCTCTGACGGCTACCACGTGTTCCTTTACCGCAGGTCCTTCGGGGAGATCCAGCCGGGGCACTACGTGATGTTCCGGGCGAGGACGGATCTGGTGGATCGGTGCCGCGAGGGCTGCTACCTGATCAAGAGGGTCGTCTGCACGGCAGGGCAGCGCCTGAGGGTCAGGAACAGGGAATTCTTCTGCGACGGCGTCTTCCTCGGGCGGGCGAAGACCCGGTCAAAGAGGGGCGTTGCAGTCGAGGCCTTCCGGTACGACGGGGTGATCCCCGAGGGCTTGCTCTTCGTCATGGGGTGTCACCCAGACAGCTACGACTCGCGCTACTTCGGCTTCGTCAGGGTGAGCGATGTCGAGGCGGTGGCTCGTCCTCTGTTTTAGCCTTCTGCTGCTCGCATCCGGGGCGACCCCCTCCCGCTCCGAGGAGGCCGGACCCGAGCCCTCCGCGCACGCGCTGTCCGGGCCGGCGCCGCGGCACGAGACGGACTTCTACAGGGGGCACCGCTGGGGGTGGTACTGGTACGAAAGGGAGCCGGAGACCCCCGAACCGAAAAAACCCAAGAAGCCCCGGCGTCTTCTCGAGGTGTACACGGTCGATCAGCTCTGGCGGATGCCCCCTGAGAGGTTCAGAAAGCTGATGAACACCTACCTCGAGCGGGCCGTCGGGAACCCCACCGAGGAGAACATGCTGGATTACCTGATCCTCCAGGAGATCGCCCGCAGGAAGGCCTTCGCCTTCGCCAGCGCCTTCGTCTACGTCACGCAGAAGCACCCCGAACTGCTGGGGAACAAGCTCACCTACCCCATAACCCAGCCAGGCCGAAAGGCCAGAGTGGGCATGATCCGCTCCGAGATCTCCTCGAAGGTCCTCGCAGCGAGGTCGCACTGCGGGCTGATCCTGTTCACCCGCAGCGGCTGCCCCTGGTGCGAGGCGCAGCGATCCATCCTGCGGCACTTCGTCCAGCGGTACGGGTGGCCCGTGAAGGAGGTGTCCCTGGACACCCCCGAGGGGGAAAGGGCAGCCGTCAGGTTCTCGATAGACTTCGTGCCCGCAATCATCCTCGTCTCCCGCTCGGGGGACTGGGTCCCTGTCTCGGCAGGGGTGGTCTCGGTGTCGGAGCTCGAGCAGAGGCTCTACTGGGCCATAAAGATCATGGAAGGGCAGCAAAGGCCGGAGCAGTTCCTGCTCTACGACTTTGAAAAGGGCACCCCGGCCGATCCCCTGTCGATCCTCACCACGCTGAAAGGAGGGAATTGGAAATGAAGAGGGCAGCTGTGCTTTTCCTCGTGGCGATCGTGGTTTTCACCCCGGCCCTTTCCCGGGGCGCGTGGCTCGACGACTGGTTCGACCAGGCCATATCGAGCGGCCCGGACTACTTCGCCGGCCAGAAGCGGGGGTTCGTGAGTGCGGGGAGCTTCTCCGCGAGGTGGTCCGTCAACCGGGACTACCCGGTGACGCTGGCCCTTCCCAGGTTCAACGCCGGCTGCGGTGGCATCGACGTCTTCCTGGGCGGGATGAGCTTCGCCATGCTCCCGGAGTACCTGGTGCAGAAGTTTCAGGCCCTCATCTCCGCCGCCCCCGCAATCGCCTTTCAGGTGGCCCTGAGCGTGCTGAACGAGAAACTGAGCAACAAGCTCGACGTGGTCGAGCACATCATCAACGCCCTCAACTCGCTCCAGTTCGACGAGTGCAGGGCCTCGCAGGCCATCGTCGCCAAGCTGATGGACACAGCCGGGCTCGAGGAGTACGTCCCGGAGGAGTTCGTCAAGGCCGCCCAGGAGATGGGCATATCGGACCTGTGGAAGAAGGCCATCGAGGAGAACAGCGGCAAGCCCCTGAGCAGCACCGACCCCACCTTCGACGAGGTGATCCAGGGCTGCCCCGCGGACTTCAAATCGCTCGTCAAAGCGGGATCGGTCGTCTACTGGGTCCTTCAGCGCAAGAA
>QMLK01000158.1 GCA_003646705.1 Deltaproteobacteria bacterium
AGATAGGCCACCACCTTCTGGCGGGGTCTTCCGTCCACCCGCACTCCCTTGACGATGTACAGGTACTCCCTGACCGATCCGTCCTTGTTGCGGAACCGCTTCACCCGCACGTACATAGCACAGCTATTTTAGCAAATTGGTCGCTGAATATCAAGACCAACCTCAAATCTCTAGGCACTACAATTTTCGTTGGCTGAAAAGACTTGATGCCATCCCTTGGGCATTTGAGGCCCCCGGAGGGATCAAATCCAAGGCTTAGGTGTCAAAGATGGGTAAGGAAGAGGCTTAAGGCCTCCTTCAGGCCCTTTGATCTGATCTAGGTGGACACCAAGTATCTTCGGGACATCGGAGTATTGGCTGTAGATGCGCCGATATGATCTGCCGCGGTTTCTGAGGTAGAATAGCTGCAAGGGATGGAAGACACCGAGGGAGATCCCGCACGAGAAGGACTCCACCAGTCGATGTCTCAATAAACTTGGTCGGGGAAGGTGTTAACGCGGTAGTCCCTCCCGATCATCTTGTACATCTTGGGAGGGTCCCAGTCCTCGCCGAAGGCATCCAGCAACACCCCGTCGTAGATGGCCCAGCTCCTGCCCCTCACCGTCCCCTCCATCCCCCGCCTGCGGAAGGGGGTCGAACCATCCAGCCTCTCATAGAGGGCGCCGCCGGGCTGAAACTCCCGATGGATCCTCTGCATGAGCTTTAGCCCTCGGAAGTATGTGAAGCCGTACCGCTCCCATAGGATGGCGTTGTGGTAATAGAGGGCACCGAGGGTTATCGTCTTGAGGCCTATGGAGGCCGTGAACCTCTCGAGGCACCCCACGAACTCCCGCAGCAGCCTCAACCCGGGCCTCACCATCCCGGGGGCGAGGCCGTCCTCCATGGCCCTTATCTCCTCGTAGATGTTGCGACAACGGGTGCCGAAGAGGGTGTCCCTGCCCAACTCGTCCACATCGACGTTGTACCTCTCGGCGAAGATGTCGTTTATGACCACGAAGTCGAGGGAGACGCTGTGCATGAAGGGGTCAAGGGAGACCTGGCAGGCGAAGATGCAATCCCTATCCCCGAGCCTATGGCTCACCTCGACGCAGGCGAAGTTCTCGTCGGGGGGGAAGACCCCTTGTACCACCGGCTCACCGTGCTCGTTGGTCAGGGTCCTGGGGTCGATCCTGAACCGCTCAAAGATCGAAGGGGGCAGGAGCTGCCGGTATATGGGGTCCCGTTGTTCCTTCGGGAGCCTGTTGAGCTTCGCTATGGAAAAGGCCATCCCCTCGAGCTCGATCCGATATGAAAGAAGGGGCCCTTAAGGGCCCCTTCCCCCGAGGCTACAACTTCTCCTTCAAGAGCTGCTCCACCACCTGGGGCTCGGCCAAGGTGGAGGTATCGCCCAGGTCCTCTATCCTGCCTTCGGCTATCCTCCGCAGGATCCGGCGCATGATCTTGCCGCTGCGCGTCTTGGGCAGGGCATCGGCGAACTGCAACTTGTCCGGGGTGGCTATGGGGCCTATGGCCTTGCGCACGTGGGCGATCAACGCCTTCTGCAGCTCCTCAGTCCCCTCATAGCCTCTCTTCAGGACCACGAAGGCGTAGATCCCTTGCCCCTTCACCTCGTGGGGGAAGCCGATGACGGCTGCTTCGGCCACCGCGGGGTGGGCCACCAAGGCGCTTTCCACCTCCGCGGTGCCTATGCGGTGGCCCGAGACGTTGATGACGTCGTCGATCCTCCCCATGATCCAGAAATAGCCGTCCTCGTCCCGCTTGGCCCCGTCGCCGGTGAAGTAATAGCCGGGGAAGATCGTGAAGTAGGTCTCCTTGAACCGCTTCCCCTCCGGATCGTTCCAGAAGCCCCTCAGCATACCGGGCCAAGGACGGGCCATCACCAAGGACCCCCCTTCCTCGACCTCACACTCGCTGCCGTCCTCCCTCAGGACCTTCGGCACCACCCCGGGGAAGGGAAAGGTGGCCGAACCGGGCTTGAGGGGCGTGACGGGGAAGGGACTGATGAGGAACCCCCCCGTCTCGGTCTGCCACCAAGTGTCCATGATGGGGCACCTTCCCCCGCCCACGTTCTCGTAGTACCACATCCAGGCCTCCGGGTTTATGGGCTCCCCCACGGACCCGAGGATCTTGAGGCTAGAGAGGTCCCTCCCCTTCACCCATTCCTCGCCCTCCTTCATCAGGGCGCGGATGACGGTGGGGGCGGTGTAGAACTTGGTGACCCTGTACCTCTCCACTATCTCCCAGTACCTGTCAGGGGCCGGGTAGGTGGGGACACCTTCGAACATCACACTGGTGGCCCCCAAGGTGAAAGGGCCATAGACCACGTAGCTGTGGCCCGTCACCCACCCCACGTCAGCCGTACAGAAGAAGACGTCCTCCTCCTTGATGTCGAAGACCCACTTTAAGGTCTGGGACACAAAGAGGAGGTATCCAGCGGTGGTGTGGATCACCCCTTTGGGCCTACCGGTACTCCCACTGGTGTACAGGACGAAGAGGGGGTCCTCGGCGTCCATGACCTCCGGTTCGCAGACTGGCTTTACGTCGTCCTTGGCCATCTCCTCGTGCCACCAGCAATCACGCCCCTGCCTCAAGGGCACATCGATCCCCAACCTCTTCACCACGATCACCTTGCGCACCTGAGGACACTCCTCGAGGGCTCGATCGGCGTTGACCTTGCTCTGGATCATCTTGCCGTTGCGCCAGTAACCGTCGGCGGTGATCAGGACCTCGGCCCCACAATCGTTTATCCTGTTCCTCAAGGCCTCGGCGCTAAAGCCGCCGAAGACCACGCTGTGGATGGCACCGATCCTCGCACAGGCCAACATGGCGATGGCCACCTCGGGGATCATGGGTAGGTAGATGGATACCCTGTCCCCCTTCTTCACGCCGAACTTCTTCAGTACGTTGGCGAACTTGGAGACCTGGTAATGGAGCTGTTGATAGGTGAAGGTCCTCGACTCTTCCAAGGGCTCCCCTTGCCATATCAGGGCTGCCTTGTTCCTCCTCCAGGTCTTGAGATGGCGGTCCAAGCAGTTGTAAGATGCGTTGAGCTTTCCACCGATGAACCACTTGACCTCCGGCTTATCAAAATCCCACTCGGAGACCTTATCCCACCTCTTGAACCAGTCCAACTGCTCAGCCAGCTCCGCCCAAAAGGCCTCAGGCTCCTCCACACTTCTGCGGTAGATCTCCTCGTACTCCTCCATGCTCTTTATGTAGGCCTCCCTCTTCAACTCCTCGGGCGGCTCAAAGACCCTCGTCTCCTCAAGCACCGATACAATCGCCTTGTCCATCTTCACCTCCCTTTTGGGTTTAGACGCTTTCTCCTTTACTACCACCCTTTTTTGACTTTTGAAAGGGTGGATCTCCGGGGAAAGGGCCTCCCCTGACCTTTGGCCTTCGCAGCGGGAACGAGGAGGGAGGATGACGAAGGGCCTCAGCTTCCCTCCGGATTGCCCCCGTCGGACGACCCTTCGGATACGCAAGGCCCCCTTCGGCTGCAGAGGGCCTTGCTGACCCAGCATAGCGACAAAAAGAGCGCAATCAATGATAGGGCAACCAAGTCTTCCTCTACGTGCGGCGAAAAGAAGAGTATAAAACCCTTACCCTTCATCAAAACGGGAAAACTGGAGACACAGAAGGGGATGGCGAAGAACCTGAAGACCTGCCCCTTGTCCTCGGCCTCGACCATGGCCCTTACGGAGCCGAAGGCGTTGATGTTCAAGACGAAGCCCACCAGAAGCGCAATCCCCAGGGAGCGGCTCCACAACTCCAGCTCCAGGTCGAGATACTTGATCGTGAGATAC
>QMLK01000159.1 GCA_003646705.1 Deltaproteobacteria bacterium
ATGGTCAGGGAAGCCCTGGAGGCCCAGGTCCACGAGATCGTCTACGACCTCTTCCACTGGGGGGATGGGGAGTTCCGTTTCGAGGTCCTACCTGTGAAGGTGCCGCGCAGGTTGCCGACCCTCATCTCGGCGGAGGAGTTGATGCTCAACGTCCTCCGGATGGCCGATGAATGGCCAGGGATCCAAAAGAAGATCCCCACGAAGCGGCTCGTCTTCGCCAAGATGGAGGATGGGCGGGACCTCGACGGCCACCTGAAGGAGGTCTTCGACCTAGTAGATGGCCGCTCGGACGTAGAGGAGATCCTCCAGAAGTCCCTCCTCGGCGACTTCACCACCCTGGAGAACCTCGTCTGGCTCATGGACAAGGGCTATATCATCCCCGTGGGGGCCAAGGGGGAAGAGGCCAAGGAGGAGGTAGTGGTCCCCAAGGCCCTGCCCTTCGATTGGAGAAAAGTGGCCATGGTGGCCCTGATAGCTGTACTGCTCGGGGCGATCCTTTTGCCCTTTGACCTCTCCTTCCTCACCAGAGGGCTCACCAAGGAAGAGCTCATCTCCCCCAGCTACAGGGCCCTCCTGGAAGAGGGAAGGAGGGAACGTTTCAGCGACCTTCTGCTTCAAGGTCAGCAGCGGCCTTGACCTTCCTTGAAGATCCCACCCCTGGATGGTAGCCTAAGCGGACCGAGGATAAGCCATCCGGAGGAGGATAGGCCTTGGGAGGTGAGGGATGGCTCGTGAGAAGGACTACGTCATCGACTACATGACCTTGAGGGAGTCCTGGAGGCTCTTCAGGATCATCTCCGAGTTCGTGGAGGGGTTCGAGGCCTTGGTGGAGGTGGAACCCGCTGTCAGCATCTTCGGGTCCGCCCGTGTGGCCGAGGGATCGCCCATCTACCGCAAGGCCTACCAGTTGGCCAAAGCCCTGGTGAAGAACGGTTACAACGTGATAACGGGGGGAGGACCAGGGGTGATGGAGGCCGCCAACAAGGGAGCCTTAGAGGCGGGGGGAAAGTCCGTAGGGCTGAACATCGATCTCCCCACAGAGGAACCGCCCAACCCTTACGTCAACGTGAAACTGAGCTTTCGCTATTTCTTCGTGAGGAAGGTGATGTTCAGCAAACATTCGGTCGCCCACGTGATCTTCCCCGGGGGGTTTGGCACCTTGGACGAACTCTTCGAGGTGCTGACCTTGGTGCAGACCAAGAAGGTACGCCCCTTTCCCATCGTCCTGGTGGAAAGGGAATATTGGGAGGGGCTCCTGAGGTGGCTCGAAGACCCGGTCCTCTCCTGGGGCCACGTATCTCCTTCGGACTTGAAGTTGTTGAAGGTCTTGGATGAACCGGAGGAGGTGGTCGAGTACATCAGGGCCCATACTCGCAGGAGACGAGCCCTAAGAGGTGCCTGAGGATCTTGGCCGTGGCGCCCCATATGGTGTAGGGGCCACAGCGGTAGAAATAGACCCTTTCGGATTCCTCTCCCTCACCCCAGACCTCCTCCTGGAGGTTGTCCCCCTTGATGAAACAGTCCACCGGCAGCAGGACGAGCTCCGTGGCCTCTCTCTCGTTGAGTCTGAAGGGGTAGGGATAGGGTATGACCCCCACTATGGGGGTCACCAGGAAGGACGATCTGGTGACCAGATCGTCCAGCCTGCCCACCACCTCTACATCCTCGGGCCTTATCCCCACCTCTTCAGCGGCCTCCCTCAAGGCCGTCTCCACGATGGAGCCGTCCTGGGGATCGGACCCCCCTCCGGGGAAGGACATCTCGCCTGCGTGCTGCGGGAGGCCTTCCGCCCTCTTTATGAAGAGTATGTGACAGCGCCCATCCTTCAGACAAAGCGGCACCAGTATCCCCGCCCTCCTCAACCCCCCGCGATGGGGCAGTTCCAAAGGGGGTCGTCCCTTCAGGGCCCGCTGCAGCTTCCTCTTTAGACGGCGGAGGCCCTGGTCATCCACCTTCCCCGCCCTCCAGCTCGAGGACCTGCGCCCCTTCCCTCATCCGGCAATTCCCCTCGAAGAGCGCCCCCTCTTCGACCACCAGACAGGGCGTGCAGATGTCGCCTATTACCCTGCCGCTGGACCGCAGATCCACCTTCTGGTTGGCCCTGATGTTGCCCAAGACCTCCCCCTGGATCACCGCCATCCCCACCTCCACATCGCCCTCTATCCTGGCCCCTTCGCCCACGATCAACAGATCCGAGGTCCTGATCTCCCCCTTGAAGTGACCGTCGATCCTTACAGCCCCTTTGAAGTCGAGCTTCCCCTCGAAGGTGGTCTCACGGCCCAAAAAGGCGTTGACATCGTCCCTAAGACCCTCTGCCTTCTTCATCATCGTACCTCCTTTGATGTCATGCTGTCCCCCGGATCACGTCCACTATCCTCTCCAGGTCCTCGAGGGAGTAGAACTCTATCTCCAGCTTCCCCTTGCCCCTCTGGTAACTGATCCTCACCTGGGTCTTCAAGAGGTGGCGCAGCTCCTCCAGGAGGGCCTCTGTGTCGGGATCGTAGGCCTCTCTGGCCCGCCTGGCGGTCCCCCTGCTGCGCGCCTCCCGCTCCACATCCCTCACCGTGAGCCCCTCTCTGAGGACCTTCTGGTAGAGGCGAAGCTGCTCCTGCGGCGATCCCGCAGCCAGAAGGGCCCTGGCGTGCCCTGCCGTAATCCTCCCCTCCCTGAGGGCCTCCTTCACCTCGGGGGGGAGCTTTAAGAGCCTCAAGGTGTTGGCCACCGAGGACCGGTCCTTGCCCACCCTCCTTGCGACCTCTTCCTGGGTGTAGCCGAACTCCTCCATCAGTCGCTTGTAGGCCTCCGCCTCCTCCAGGGGGTTGAGGTCCTGGCGCTGGAGGTTCTCCACCAAGGCCATCTCCAGGACCTCCTGATCAGAGGCCTCCTTCAGGATCACCGGCACCCTCTTGAGTCCAGCCCGCTGGGCCGCCCGCCAGCGCCTCTCGCCAGCGATGATCTCGTAACCCTCCCCCTTCCTTCGCACAAGCAGCGGTTGCAACAGGCCCTTCTGCTCGATGGAACGGGCCAGCTCCTCGAGGGCCTCCTCCCCCAGGTCCCTCCTCGGCTGGAAGGGGTTGGGGCTCAGCTCCTCCACCTCGCAGAGGAAGACCTCGGCCTCCCCCTCTCCCTCCAAGCCCCTCAGGAGGGCGTCCAACCCCTTCCCCAAACCGGACCTCTTAGCCATCGCCCTCCACCTCCAAAAGCTCCCTCGCCAACTGGAGGTAGCTCTGAGCGCCCTTCGAGCGGAGATCGTAAAGCAGGGCCGGCTTTCCGAAACTCGGCGCCTCGCTCAACCTCACATTGCGAGGGATGACGGTGTTGAAGACCTTTGACCCGAAGTGACCCCTTACCTCTTGCACCACCTGACGGGCCAAGTTGTTGCGGCCATCGTACATGGTGAGGAGGATCCCCTCGATCCGCAAAAGGGGGTTGAACCTCTCCTTCACCGCCCTTATCGTCCTCAGCAGTTGCGTCAACCCCTCCATGGCGTAGTACTCGCACTGAAGGGGGATGATCACGGAATGGGCGGCGGTAAGGGCGTTCAAGGTGAGGATCCCCAAAGAGGGGGGGCAATCCAGCAGGATGTAGTCGTAGCGCTCCTTGATAGCCCTGAGCATCCCCTTGAGCTTCCTCTCCCTGTCCCTCTCCTCCACCAACTCCACCTCGGCCCCTATCAGGTCGATGTTGGCGGGGACCAGGTGCAGATAGGGCACCTCCGTCTCCCTTATCACGTCGTGGACCGCCCTCTCCCCTATGAGGGCGTGGTAGAGGTTGGG
>QMLK01000160.1 GCA_003646705.1 Deltaproteobacteria bacterium
CCCTAAGCCCTTGAAGGAGATAACCTTGCCAGGTGTGCTCTTCGCCTTCGACTCCGCGGAGCTCACACCCAAAGCGCGGGCCATCCTGGACGAGGTGGTGGCCATCCTCAAAGAGCATCCGGAGCTGACGGTAGAGATAGAGGGACACACCTGTGCCCTCGGGGACGAGGCGTACAATCAGTGGCTGTCCGAGAGGAGGGCCCGGGCGGTAAAGGACTACCTCGTCTCCAAGGGTATCTCCCCGGAGAGGTTAAAGGCGGTGGGCTATGGGGAAACCCGCCCCATCGCCCCCAACGACACAAAGGAGGGGAGGATCAAGAACCGTCGGGTGGAGTTGAGGGCTTTCAAGTAAGCATCCAAAAAGGGGGTGGCGTCGCCCACCCCGGCCGTCCTCCTCCCAAGGGGACGTAAAGGCCTGACGTCCCCTTGGGAAGTCCGAGCGATGGGAGTGCCAATGCCCTCCCTGCTGAAAGACGTACCTTCAGGGGGTGTTATCGGGGGCTTGACAGGGGATGATTGTATACAGTATACAATGTTTCCTCCTTTCAAAGGACGCTATTTTCTGGTAAAGTAGGGCCTCAAGAGGGCGAAGGAGGTAGAGGGAGGGGGGTATGAAGCATCTTTTTAAAATTGGGAGGAGGTGTTGAGATGAAGAGAAGGGGATTCCTGGCTATCTTACTCATCTTAGTCTTCGGCAGCTTGGTCCTCTTAGGCGGGGTGGGGGAGGCCAAGGTCATAAAGTTGAGGTACGCCAATTTCCCCCCGGCCCCCACCTTTCCGTGTGTCCAGATGGAGCGATGGGCTCGGGAGGTGGAGAAGAGGACCGGTGGGAAGGTCAAGGTGGAGACCTATCCGGGGGGAACGCTTCTCGGGGCCAAGAACATGTTCGACGGGGTGATCGCAGGCACGGCGGACATCGGCTGCTTCTGCCCCTCCTATCACCCTGGGAGGTTCCCGCTGCTTGAGGCTGTGGATCAGCCCATAGGCTACCCCAACACCAAGGTGGCGAGCCTCACGCTTTTTGACCTTTATCGGAAGTGGCAGCCCAAGTCCTTGAAGAAGGTGAAGGTCGTGACCATGTTCACCTGTGCCCCGACCCATCTCATGATGAAGGTCCCCCTGCGGAGGCTTGGGGACTTCAAGGGCGTGGAGATCAGGGCCGCCGGGACCTTGGCCAAGTCCCTTGGACTCCTCGGGGCTACCCCCGTGGCCATGCCCATGTCCGATGTCCCAGAGGCTCTGCAGAAGGGTGTCATCAAGGGGCTGCTTTCCTCCCTGGAAGTGATGAAGGACTTCAAGTTCGCCGAGTACTGCCGCTACGTCACCTACCTGGGCTTTCAGGTGGTCTCCTTCGCCGTGGTGATGAACAAGGACACCTGGAACTCCCTGCCCAAGGACGTCCAGAAGGTCATCGACGATCTGTCAAGGGAGCAGGCCCTCTGGACCGGCCGTTACATGGACGATCACGTGAAGGAAGCCATCGAGTGGTCCAAGAAGACCTACAACGTCGAGTTCATCAAGCTGCCGCCTGAGGACATGGTCAAGGCCAAGAAGCTGGTCAAACCCATGATCGATGCGTACATCAAGAGGGCCAAGGCGGCGGGGGTCCCGGCTGATAAGGTGATGAAGGACGTCTACTCCTTGAGGGACAAGCTCGCCGCTAAGTACGGCGACTGATTGGAGCTTTACCCCTCTCCCTCCCCGAGGAAGGGCCATGATCTCGAAGGTAGATGAAGGAATAGGGCGCTTTCTTCATCCCTGGATGATGCGCATCGGGGGGGCAGCCCTCGTGCTGATGATGGGGATCGCCTGCGGGAACATGTTCCTCAGGGTCCTGTGGGTCCCGATAAAGGGAAGCTACGAGCTGGTGGGTTTCTTGGGGGCCGTGGTCACCTCCTTCGCCCTCGGCTACACCCAGTCCAAGAGGGGTCACATAGCGGTGGACATCGTGGTGAGCCGCTATCCCAAGAGGCTCCAGGAATTTGTAGAGTCCCTGAACGACCTGGTCTGTGGCCTCTTCTTCGCCATCATAGCCTGGCAGGTGGGCAAATGGGCCACCACCGTCTGGAGGACGGGGGAGGTCTCTGAGACCCTTAGGATCCCCTTTTACCCCTTCACCTATGGAGTGGCCTTCGGCTGCGGGGTCTTGGCCCTTGTGCTCTTTTTGCAATTCCTCAAGGCCCTCATCGTCCCCCTGGGCAGGATCACTATGGGGCCTTACAGACTCATGATGGATTCCTTGAGACAGAGGAACAGAAGAAAGAGGTGAGAAGGTGGAAGGGAGTCTCGTCGGGCTCTTGGGGATAGTGGTACTTCTGGCCGTGTTGCTCTTCACGCGGATGCCCGTGGGCTTTGCCATGGCCCTGGTGGGCTTCCTCGGTATGGGCTATGTGGTGTCGGCCAAGGCCGCCCTCAACATGGTGGGTACAGACATCTGGCAGATCTTCTCCTCCTACGGCCTCACCGTGATCCCCCTCTTCATCCTGATGGGGGAGATCACCTTCTATTGTGGGGTGAGCGAGCGGCTCTACAACGCGGCCTACAAGTGGATGGGCCAGATCAGGGGTGGGGTGGCCATGGCGACGGTCATGGCCTGTGCCGGGTTTGCCGCCATCTGTGGCTCAAACACCGCCACAGCGGCCACCATGAGCACAGTGGCCCTGCCGGAGATGAAGAAGTACCGCTACAACCCCATCTTGAGCACGGGGGCTGTGGCAAGCGGCTCCACCCTTGGGGTGGTGATCCCCCCGAGCGTGGTCCTGATAGTGGTGGGACTCTATACGGGTCAATCCATAGGTAAGCTCTTCTTCGGCGGCGTGATACCAGGCCTCATCCTCACTGGTCTCTTCGTCCTCACCATCTACATCCTCTGCACCGTCAGGGAGGACTGGGGACCTCCAGGCCCTAAGACCACCTTCCTGGAGAAACTGCAGGCGCTGCCTGGGGCGGTGGAGATGGTCGTGTTGTTCCTCCTGGTCATGGGGGGACTCTACATGGGTTGGTTCACCCCCAGCGAGGCGGGGGCCGCGGGGGCCTTCTCCGCCATGGTCTTGAGTCTCCTCAGGCGGACCCTCAACTGGGAGAGGTTCGTGGCAGCGGTGATGGACACCCTGAAGCTCTCTTGTATGATCTTCATCATCGTCACAGGGGCTGTGATCTTCGGGCGTTTCCTCACCGTGACCCGTCTCCCCTACGAGGCCGCCAAGTGGGCTGCCTCCCTCCCTATCCCCCATGTAGTGATCCTCGCCATAGTGCTGGTGATCTACATCATCGGGGGGGCGGTGATGGACGCCTTGGCCTTCCTGCTGGTGACCCTTCCCATCTTCTACCCCGTGATCATCGCCATGGGGTATGACCCCATCTGGTACGGGGTGCTCATCACGGTCATCACCACCATGGGCGCGGTCACCCCGCCGGTGGGGGTCAACACCTATGTGGTGGCTGGGGTGGCCAAGGACGTCCCCTTGGGGAGCATCTTCAAGGGGGTGACCTTCTTCTTGCCGGCCTATGTGATCTGTGCAGCCATCATGATCCTCTTTCCCGATGTAGTGCTCTTTCTCCCCAAACTCCTCAGAGGATAACGGAACGGAGAGGAGGTCTCGATGCAGCAGTACAAGATAGTGGGCGAAAGCGTTGTCAGGACTGACTCCTTGGCGAAGGTGACGGGGGAGGCCCTCTACACGGCGGACCTGAAGCTCCCGAAGATGCTCGTGGCCAAGGTCCTGAGGAGTCCCCTGCCCCATGCCCGGATACTGCACATCGATACGAGCCGTGCC
>QMLK01000161.1 GCA_003646705.1 Deltaproteobacteria bacterium
CCACGGAGAAGTAGTGGAACTTACCCCCTCTGACTATCTGGACCTGTACGGGCTTTGTGACCTCACCGATGGCGTTGAAGCGCCTTATCTTACCGGTGATGGCGTCGTAATCCCTCAGGTCTGCGATGGCCTGACGAATGGCCTTGGGATCGGTGCCCGCCTTCTCGATGGCGTAGCAGACGATCATGAAGGCATCGTAACTGGAGGCACCGACCATATCGGCGTCCACTCCGTACAGCTCCCTGTAGGTCTTGAGGAACCGCTGGACCTTCGGCCTCGGGTCGTCGCGGTTGAGGTTGGTCACGATTATCACACCCTCGGCGGCATCCCCGGCGATCTCGAGGAACTTCGGGGAATCGAAGCCCTCCTCCCCCAATATCTGGACGTTGAGGCCGAGGTCCTTGGCCTGTCGGCAGATGAGGCCCGCCTGCTTATAGTAACCTGAGGTGAAGAGGACCTCGGGCTTTGACTCCTTCACCTTGGTCAGAAAAGGCGTGTAGTCCTCCTCCCTGAGGGAGTAGACCTGATGGGAGACTATCTGGGCGCCCAACTCTTTGGCCCGCTTCACAAAGCCCGCCGAAAGGGCCCGCCCGAAGTCGTTGTCCATGGTGAGGACGGCGATCCTCTTGGCCTTGAGCTTCTTCACCGCCACCTCGGCAGCGGCGGCCCCTTCCACCTCCCCCAAGAAGCCGTTGCGGAAGATGAAGTCCCCGGCGCGGGTGATGTCCCTGTGCACGGCGTAGCCCACCACCATGGGGATACGGGCCTTCTGGAAGATGGGGGCAGAGACACGGGTGGGACCGCTGTAGGACCCGCTGACAGCTGCCACCACCTTGTCCTTCTCGATGAGCTTCCGAGCGATGGCCACCGCCTCCTTGGGGTCCGCCCTGTCGTCGTAGACAATCAACTTCACCTTCTTGCCGTGGATCCCCCCAGCCTCGTTGATCTCCTTGAGCCCGATCTCCATCGCGTGCTTGGCACTTGCCCCATCAGCGGCGGCAAATCCGGTCAAAGGAGCGAAGAAGCCGATCTTGATCACATCCGCCGCATGGGAAGGACCCACCAAGGTCCCCACCCAAAGGACCGTTACAAAGGCCAATAAGACACATAAAACTGCCTTTCCCCTCATCTCTCCACCTCCTCAAATTTTGGTTTTGCCAACCCCCTTACCCTACTCCTTTTCCCAAAAAATATCACCTTTTCTGTTGACTTACGGATCAGGCGTTGTATATAGTAGTATATACAATATGTCAAGCCCCTCCTTTTTCGTTGAAGGGAGGGCGTCTTTTGGACGACCTTTACCAACCCCTTCAGGAGGAGACCGATGACCAGACCGATGTATTACGAGGAGATGCCCCCTTGGCCCATCAGGGCTCCAAGGGGGGCTGACCTCAGGTGTCAGACTTGGGATGCCGAGGCCGCCCTGAGGATGCTGATGAACAACCTGGACCCAGATGTAGCCGTCGATCCCCAGGAGCTCATAGTGTATGGCGGCAGGGGACGGGCGGCCAGGAATTGGCGGGAGTACAACCGGATAGTGAAGGCCCTGGTCGCCTTGGGGAAGGACGAGACCCTCTGTGTCCAGTCGGGCAAGCCCGTTTACATCGCCAAGACCTTCCCCCACGCCCCCCGGGTGATCATCGCCAACGCCAATATAGTGCCCGCCTGGGCCACTGAGGAGAACTTCGATCTGTACGACGAGATGGGCCTCACCATGTACGGTCAGATGACCGCCGGCTCCTGGATATACATAGGCACCCAGGGCATTCTCCAAGGGACCTACGAGACCCTGGCGGCCTTGGCGAAGAAGGAGTTCAACGCCACCTCCCTGCGGGGGAAGTTCGTCCTCACGGCGGGGATGGGTGGGATGGGGGGAGCTCAGCCCCTGGCGGTCACCATGAACGAGGGCGTGGTCCTCAATGTGGAGGTTAGACCGGAGAGGATCCAGCGGAAGGTGGAGGAGGGATACTGCGATCGCATGACCTACGACCTGGATCAGGCCCTGAGGTGGGTCATGGAGGCCAAGGCGAAGGGACAGCCCCTATCGGTGGGCCTGGTGGGAAATGCGGCCCAGGTGTACCCGGAGCTGGTCAGGCTGGGGGTGATCCCCGACGTGGTGACGGATCAGACGCCGGCCCACGATCTCTCCTCCTATGTACCCATAGGGGACCTGAAGGAGCTCGACGAGCTGAGGGAGAGGGACCGCAAGGAGTACTGCAAAAGGGCCCTCGACTCCATAGCGAGGCATGTGGAGGCCATCCTCGAGATGAAGAAGAGGGGGGCCGTCTGCTTCGACTACGGCAACAACCTGAGGGGACAGGCCGAAAAGGCGGGGGTGAAGGTGAGGGATGAAAGGGGCGAGTTCCTCTACCCCGGGTTCATCCCCGCTTACATCAGGCCTCTCTTCTGTCAGGGCAAGGGACCCTTCCGCTGGGTGGCCCTCTCCGGAGACCCCGAGGACATCAGGAAGACCGACCGATTGGTGCTGGAGCTTTTCCCAGAGGATGAGCCCCTGAAGAGATGGATCCGGCTGGCGGGCGAGAAGGTCCCCTTCCTCGGACTGCCCGCCCGGATATGCTGGCTCGGCTACGGCGACAGGGCCAAGTTCGGGCTGGCTATAAACGACCTGGTGGCCAAGGGCGAGATCAAGGCCCCCATAGTGATCGGCCGTGACCACCTGGACTGCGGCTCCGTGGCCTCCCCCTATCGGGAGACCGAGGGGATGAGGGACGGAAGCGACGCCATAGCCGATTGGCCCCTGTTGAACTTCGCGCTTAACGCCGTCTGTGGGGCCAGTTGGGTGAGCTTCCACCACGGCGGGGGCGTGGGGATAGGGTACTCCCTCCACGCTGGCATGGTCATCGTGGCCGACGGCACCCCGGAAAGGGCCGAACGCCTCGAGAGGGTCCTGACGGTCGACCCGGGCATCGGGATAGCCCGCCATGTGGACGCAGGCTACCAGGAGGCCCTCGAGACCGCGAAGGAGAAGGGCGTCAAGATCCCCGAATGAAGCAGAGAAGGGCAGACCTCATCGTCCGCCATTGCAAGGAGTTGGTCACCGCTGCCAACCGCTCAGGGCGGCACAAGAGGGGTGAGGAGCTGGAGGAGCTCGGGGTCATTGAAGACGGGGCCCTGGCCGTTAGCGGGGATCGCATCATCTTCGTCGGCAAGACCTCCGACCTCGACGGAGAGGTCCAATGGGATGAGGCCACCGTGGTCATAGACGCCCCTGATGGCGTCCTCATGCCGGGCTTCGTGGACCCCCATACCCATGCGGTCTTCGGTGGCAGCCGTGTCGAGGAGTTCGTCCAGAGGCTCAGGGGAGCCACCTATCTCGAGATCCTCGAAAGCGGCGGTGGGATCCTCAAGACGGTGAGGGAGACCAGGGGGCTCACGGCAGAGGAACTCGCGTCGGTCTCGAGGCCCTATCTGGACAATATGTTACTCCACGGCACCACGACCGTGGAGATCAAGAGCGGCTACGGCCTGGACAAGGAGAACGAGCTGAAGATGCTCGAGGCCATCCGGATCCTCCAGGGGACCCACCCCCTGGAGGTCGTCCCCACCTTCATGGGAGCCCATACCATCCCCCCCGAGTACGGGGAGGACCCTGAGGGGTATGTGGAGGCGGTCGTGGCCATGCTCCCCGATGCCCGACGCTGCTCTGAGTTCTGCGACGTCTTCTGCGAAAGGGGCGCCTTCTCCCTGGAGCAGAG
>QMLK01000162.1 GCA_003646705.1 Deltaproteobacteria bacterium
ATCCCATCTTAGAGGTGAAGCTCACCGAGGCGATGACGGAGCCCCTCCCCGAGGAGGAGGGGTTCCTCTCTCCTGCCTCCCTCCCCCCTCTCTTGGAGGCCCTGAAGGGGAAGACGGCCTTGGCCATAGGACCGGGGATGGGGACCAAGGAGGGGGTGAAGGAGATGCTCTCGAGGCTGCTGAGGGATATCTCCCTCCCTACGGTGATCGATGCCGATGGGATCAACCTCTTGGCCTCAGCCAAGGGGGTCCTGCAGGAGATAAAGGCACCCTCCGTCCTTACCCCTCATCCAGGGGAGATGGCGAGGCTCATAGGGGTGGAGACGGCCCAAATCCAGGCAAAAAGGATAGAGACCGCCAGAGAGGTGGCCGAGAGATACAATTGTGTGGTGGTCCTTAAGGGCAGCAGGACGGTCATCGCCTCCCCCTCTGGGGAGGTCTTCATCAACCCCACGGGTAACCCTGGGATGGCCTCTGGGGGCACGGGCGATGTGCTCACCGGCATGATCGGGGCCCTGCTGGCCCAGGGGATGGAGCCCCTGGAGGCCGCCAAGCTGGCCGTGTACCTGCACGGCTTGAGCGGCGACCTCGCAGCCGAGGAGGTGGGAGAGGTGGCCTTGGTGGCCACCGATCTGCTGCGTTGCCTCCCCAAGGCCATAAAGGAGCTTCAGGGGTGGAGGCCACCTTCTTGAGCCATGGACCGGAGGAGACTGAGGGGTTGGGGCAAGGGGTGGCCGAGCTCCTCGCCCCCGGGGATGTATTGGCCCTCTGCGGGGAACTCGGCTCCGGAAAGACCTGCTTCGTCAGGGGCATGGCCAGGGGCCTGGAGGTGGAGGAGGCCTTGGTGGCCAGTCCCTCCTTCACCTTGGTCAACGAGTATCCCGGGCGGATCACCCTCTACCACATGGACTTCTACAGGTTGAGGGACCTTGAGGACCTCGAGCTCATCGGCTTTTGGGAGTACCTCGGCCAGGAGGCCGTGGTGGCCGTTGAATGGGCCGATAGGATACCCCAGGCCTTCCCCTCCGATACGCTGTGGGTCCACTTCTCGCTGGTGGGGGAGCGCGAGCGGGAGATCTCCTTCAGGGGCGAAGGCGAGGCGGGACGGCGGGTGGTTGAAGGGCTCTTGAGAAAGGGATAGAATTGCCCATTCCGTAGGAGGTGCAGAGGATGGCCCTCATCGTGCAGAAGTACGGCGGGACCTCGGTGGCAAACCTCGAGAGGATCCGCAACGTGGCCCGCAGGGTGATGAGGACCAGACAGCAGGGCCACGATGTGGTCGTGGTGGTCTCGGCCATGGCCGGGGAGACGGACCGGCTCTTGGGGCTGGCCCATGAAGCGGCCCCGAGGCCCTCGGAAAGGGAGGTGGACGTGATCCTGGCCACTGGGGAGCAGGTCACCTCCGCCCTTTTGGCCATCGTGCTCGAGGACATGGGTTGCAGGGCGAAGAGCTACCTCGGCCATCAGGTGAAGATAGCCACCGACAGCGTGCACGGCCGCGCGAGGATCCGGAGCGTGGACTCCTTCAAGTTACTCGCGGACCTCAAGGAGGGGGTCATACCCGTGGTGGCCGGCTTCCAAGGGGAGGACGAATGGGGGGACATCACCACCCTGGGCAGAGGGGGCTCGGATACCACCGCGGTGGCCTTGGCTGCGGCCCTGGGGGCCGACCTCTGCGAGATCTACACCGACGTGGATGGGGTCTACACCACCGATCCCAACGTCTGCGAGAGGGCCCGAAAGCTCCGTCGCATAAGCTACGAGGAGATGCTGGAGATGGCCAGCCTCGGGGCCAAGGTCCTGCAGATCCGCGCCGTGGAGTTCGCGGCCAAGTACAAGGTGCCCATCCACGTCCGGTCCTCCTTCAACGAGGAGGAGGGGACGCTAGTCTGCGAGGAGGACGAAGAGATGGAAAAGGCGCTGGTGTCAGGGGTCACTTACGATCGCAACCAGTCGAGGATAGAGTTGATAAGGGTTCCAGACCGCCCGGGGGTGGCCGCTAAGCTGTTCCAGGCCTTAAGCCACGCCGCCATACCCATCGACATGATCATCCAGACCTCCAGTGCTGAAGGGCAATACGCGAATTTGGCCTTCACCGTCTCCAAGACCGACTTCCCCAAGGCCCTGGAGATAGCCAAAGAGATAGCCCAGGAGCTGGGGGCCCAGGAGGTGCTCTCGGAGGAGGAGGTGGCGAAGGTCTCCATCGTGGGCATCGGCATGAGGAGCCATACAGGGGTCGCCTCCAAGATGTTCCAGACCCTGGCCAACGAGGGGATAAACATCAAGATGATCTCCACCTCGGAGATAAAGATCTCCTGCATCATCGAGCCCAAGTACACAGAGTTGGCGGTGAGGGCCTTGCACGACTCCTTCGAGCTGCAGAAGGAGGAGGGTTGAGCCCCACAGGCCGCCCCTCCCCACCCAAGGAATAAGGAGAGAGGACGATGGAGGTGAAGATCTACGATACCACCCTCCGGGATGGAGCCCAGTCAGAGGACGTGGCCTTCTCCCTGGAGGACAAGCTGAGGATTACGGAGAAGCTGGACGAGCTGGGGGTCCACTACGTGGAAGGGGGGTGGCCGGCTTCCAACCCCAAGGACCTCAACTACTTCAGGGAGGTGAAGAAGCTCGGCCTCAAGAGGGCACGGGTGGTGGCCTTCGGCAGTACCTGTCGCAAGGGGGTGGCCCCCTCTCAGGACGAGAACCTCCAGCAGTTGCTCGAGGCGGGCACCGAGGTGGTGACGGTCTTCGGTAAGTCCTGGGACATGCATCCTTTGGTGGCCATGGAAGTTACCCTCGAGGAGAACCTGCAGCTGATAAGGGAGTCGGTGGCCTATCTCAAGGGGCACGGTCGAGAGGTGCTCTACGACGCCGAGCACTTCTTCGACGGCTACAAGTCCAACCCCTCCTACGCCTTGGCCACCGTCAAGGCAGCTGAGGAGGCCGGGGCCGACTGCATCGTGCTGTGTGACACCAACGGAGGGACGCTCCCCCACGAGCTGGTGGAGATAGTCCGCCGGGTGAGGGGGGAGTTGAAGGTCCCCTTGGGGATCCACTGCCACAACGACGCCGGCATGGCCGTGGCCAACTCGGTCCTGGCGGTCAAGGAGGGGGTGAGCCACGTCCAGGGGACCATCAACGGCTACGGGGAGCGCTGTGGCAACGCCGACCTGTGCGCCATCATCCCCAACCTGGAGCTGAAGATGGGCATCAGGTGCCTCCCCGAGGGCGGCTTGCGGAGGCTTCGGGAGGCCTCCAGGTTCGTCAGCGAGTTGGCCAACCTCCCCCACAACAAGCGTCAACCCTATGTGGGGGACAGCGCCTTCGCCCACAAGGGGGGGGTCCACGTGAGCGCTGTGTTGAAGTCCCCCGAGACCTATGAACACATCGACCCGGCCCTGGTGGGGAACAAGCGTCGGGTGCTCGTCTCAGACCTCTCGGGGGAGAGCAACGTGCTGGCCAAGGCCCAGGAGTTCGGCATCGAGCTGAAGAAGGGCGACCCCGTGACCAAGAAGATCCTCGAGCGGCTGAAGGCCCTGGAGTACCGGGGCTATCAGTTCGAGGGGGCTGAGGCCTCCTTCGAGCTCCTGATAAAGAAGGAGCTCGGGATGCACAAGAGGTTCTTCGACCTGCTGGGCTTCCGCGTCATCGTCTCCAAGAGGGGTGGCGACGG
>QMLK01000163.1 GCA_003646705.1 Deltaproteobacteria bacterium
GCCCTCGAGAGGGGAAAGGCCCTGGGTTGTGACACCATCCAGATCTTCACCAAGAACGCCCGCTCCTGGAGGGCTAAGCCCCTCAAAGGGGAGGAGATCGAAGAATTCCTGAAGGTCAAGGAGACCACGGGCATCGATCCCGTAGTGGCTCACGACACCTACCTCATCAACCTCGCCTCCCCCAAGGAGGAGGTCTACTCCAAGAGCATCGAAGCCCTCTGGGAGGAGCTCGAGAGGGCCTCCACCCTAAGGGTTCCCTACCTGGTGATGCACCCCGGCGCCCACCTGGGCTCGGGCGAAGAGGAGGGCCTGTACCGCATCGCCCGGGCCATAAACCTGATCCATCAGCGAGGGCCAGACCTCGGGGTGATGATCCTCCTGGAGACCACGGCGGGCCAGGAGTCAAGCCTCGGTTGGAACTTCGAGCAACTGGCCCGTGTCATCGAGATGCTGGAGGAGCACCACCGGGTGGGGATCTGCTTTGACACCTGTCACGCCTTCGCCGCAGGATATGACCTCTCCTCCGAGGAGGGCTACCGCAGGACCTTTGAGGAGTTGGACGAGGTGCTGGGCCTTGAGCGTCTGAAGGTGATCCACCTCAACGACTCCAAGGCCCCCTGTGGTTCGAGGATAGACCGCCACGAGCACATAGGCCGGGGGGAGATCGGTCTTGAGGCCTTTGAACGATTGCTCAACGATGAGCGCTTCGCCACCCTCCCCTTCATCATCGAGACCCCCAAGGGCCAGACCCCTGAGGGGGAGGACTGGGACCGGGTGAACCTCAGCACCTTGAGGTCGTTGCTCGCTTAGATGCTCAAGGAGATCATAGCCCAGGAGATCTCCCGAGGGGGCCCCATCACCTTCGCCCGTTACATGGAGCTCTGCCTCTACCACCCTCGGTACGGCTACTACATGGCCCCACAGCCGAGACGGGGCAAGGGGGGCGATTACTACACCAGCCCCACCGTCAGTCCCCTCTTTGGCCAGATGGTGGCGCGGCAACTGTTCCAGATGGGACGATGGATCGGAGGGGAGTTCCAGGTGGTGGAGGTGGGAGGGGGCGAAGGGTACCTGGCGGAGGACATCTTGGGTTACCTGAGGGAGAGGGAGCCGGGGTTTTACCGCAGGCTGATCTACCTCTCCGTAGAGGTCAATCCCTTTATGGTGGCCTTACAGAGGGATCGCCTCAAGGGCTTCGAGGGCAAGGTCTCCTGGCCGCGGTGGGAGGAACTGGAGGGGATAAGGGGCTGCATCCTCTCGAACGAGCTCCTCGACTCGCTCCCCGTCCACCGAGTGAGGGCCGAGAGGGGCCTGAAGGAGATCTACGTCGGCCTCAAGGACGGCGAATTCTTCGAGCTGCTCGGGGAGCCCTCCGAGGAGGTTGAGGAGTACTTTCGATGGCTCGGCCTCCTGCCGCCTGAGGGTTGTGAGGCCGAGGCGGGGCTTTCCGCCTTGAGGTGGCTCAAGGAGGCAGCCGAGAGGCTCTCCGAAGGCTTCATCGTGATCATCGACTACGGCCATCGGGCCGAGACGTTGCTCTCCGAACTCTACCCCCGGGGGACCCTTCTCGCCTACCGGGGCCACCGCACCCACACCGACTTCTACTCGGAGCCGGGCCTCGACGACCTCACCGCCCATGTGAACTTCACAGCGATCATCAGGAAGGCGGAGGAGCTGGGCCTTCGGGTCCTCGGCCTCACCACCCAGGGCCGTTTTCTGCAGGCCTTGGGGATCTTTGAAGGGCTCGAGGGGGAAGGCAAACTGAGGGAGCGCCTTCAGGCCAAGCGGCTGATCCTGCCCGGGGGGATGGGCGATACCTTCAAGGTCCTGGTCCTGTCTAAGGGAACGGAGGCGGTCGAGCTTCAGGGGTTGAGGTAAGGAGGTGGGACTATGACCGAGCCGATCCACTTTCTCCATCCGAGCCTCTGGGAGCGGCTCTCCGAGCTCGACCCTGAAGAGGTCTGCCGGAGGGCCCTGGTGGGTTTCGAAGGGGGTGCCTATCGGGTGAGCTTCCTCAGGGAGCTTTACGCTGTGGACCCCCAGGGACGGACGTTCCTCCCCGTACAGGGGGGGCCTGAACCGTCCCCTGAGCTCGAGGTGGCGGTGATCAACTACCTCATAGGGGCCAAGGAGATCCCCCCTAGGGGGAGGTGGGTCCTCCCCAAGGACCTGAAGGGGGGGAGGGGATTCTCTGCGAGTCACACCTTCCCCGTAGAGCCGATCCTTGAGCGCTACGGTCATGATCCCGAGGGCTTCCTCCGCAAGGGGGCCTCCTTAGGCGCTGAGAGGGAGACCTTCGGGGATGCGAGCCTCAAGTTCTTGGCCCTCCCCCGCATCCCCCTCCTCTTCGTGCTGTGGCGGGGCGATGAGGAGTTCCCCCCGCGGATGAACGTGTTGCTGGACGCGACGGCCTCCGAGCACATGCAACTGGACGCCCTCTACGGGCTGGTCGTAGAGGTTTGCCGCCGTCTCTGCTGAGGCTATTTTCGACAGTCGGGGCAGACCTCGAGGTAGTCGAGGGGCAGACCGGTCTTCTGGGAGATGTAGACCAGCTGAGCCACAGGGGCGAAGTAGGTCCCGCAGACCCTGCACTTCTGCATCTCGAACTCCCGATTCCAGATGATCCTCTTGTCCCCTTCGTCCTCGAAGGGGATGCAGCCTGTGGGACACACATAGGCACAGGTGCCGCAGCCGATGCAGAGGGTGGGGGGTTCATCGAAGGGAGGTGCCACCATCCTCTTGGAGCCCCGGAAGGCGAAGCCGATGGCGTTGAGCCCGACCACCTCCCGGCAAGCCCTCACGCAGAGGCCACAGAGGATGCAACCTTCGTCCTCCTCTGGAGGGCGTTCCTCGAGCCTCGTGGCCTCCACGCCCAGCTCCCTGGCCATCTTCCTCACCGCCTCAGAGCGGGGGCAGCGGGCCAGCAGCATCTCCATCACCATGCGGCGGACCCTCTGAACCCTCTCTGTGGCGGTCTCCACCACCAGGCCGTCCTTGACCTGGTAGATGCAAGAGGCCACAAGCCGTCTCCTGCCGCCTTCCTCGACCTCCACCATGCAGAGCCTGCAGGCCCCGTAAGGCGATATCCCCTCGCTCCAACAGAGGGTGGGGATCTCCACGCCGATCTGGCGGGCCACCTCCAGGATGGTACGGCCCTCCTCGGCCTCGACCCTCTTGCCGTCTATGGTGAGCTCGACCATCTCATTTCACCTTTACTGCGTCGAATCTGCACACCTCGCGGCAGGAGCCGCACTTGATGCACTTTTCGGGGTCTATCCGATGGGGCTCCTTCTTTTCGCCGCTTATGGCCTCGGCCGGACACACGCGCAGGCAACGGCCGCAGCCGGTACAGGCCTCTTCGTCTATGTAGTAGGTTATCAGGGGTACGCAGACCCCAGCGGGGCAGCGCTTCTCCCTTATGTGGGCCTCGTACTCGTCCCTGAAGTACCTGAGGGTGGTCAAGACCGGGTTGGGGGCCGTGGTCCCCAGGGCACAGAGGGAGCCGTCCTTCAAGGCCTCACAGATCTCCTCGAGCACCTCCAAGTCCTCCTCCCGGCCCTTCCCTTCGGTGATCCGCTCCAAGATCGTGCGCATGTGCTTCAGACCCTCCCGGCAGGGCACACACTTGCCGCAGGATTCGTCCTCGAGGAACCTGACGAAGTACTTGGCCAC
>QMLK01000164.1 GCA_003646705.1 Deltaproteobacteria bacterium
GGATAAGGGACCACAGGGACGCCATCGAGTTCGTATTGGCTGGGGCCACGGCGGTCCAAGTGGGCACGGCGACCTTCAGCGATCCAAAGGCGATCCCGAAGGTCATCGACGGCCTAAGGTCCTACCTGTGGGAGCACGGCCTCTCCTCCCTGGCCGACATCAGAGGGAAGCTCCATGAAGCGCAGGTGGAAGCTCCTGCCGAGGGATGAGGACGCCCTGAAGCTCGCCGAGCGGATCGGCCTACCCCCTGTCTTCGGACAGCTCCTGGCCAACCGGGGACTGAGGACGGAGGAAGAGGTAGAACGCTTCCTCTTCCCCTCCCTATCCCATCTGACCGACCCCTTCCTCATGAAGGGGATGGAGGAAGGGGTGAAGAGGGCCACTCGGGCCATCCTCAGCGGGGAGAAGGTCGTCGTCTACGGCGACTACGACGTCGACGGCATCACCTCCTCTGCGTTGCTCAAGCTCTTTTTGGCCGACTGCGGACTGGAGGCCTCGGCCTACATCCCCAAGAGGCTTCAAGAGGGCTACGGGCTGAACCCGGAGGCGGTGAAGGAGATCGGGGCCCAGGGGACGAGGCTTTTGGTCACGGTGGACTGCGGGGTCACGGACCGACAGGAGGTGGAACTCGCCAGGAGGCTCGGGATGGACGTGATCATCCTCGATCATCACGAGCCCCCTGAGGAACTCCCCCCTGCCATCGTGATCGACCCGCTGCAGAGGAACTGTCCCTATCCTTTCAAGGGGCTCGCAGGGGTGGGGGTCACCTTCGCCTTCGTTATGGCCCTGAGAAAGGAGCTCCGGGAGCTCGGCCACTGGAGGAGGCGTCCTGAGCCGAACCTCAAGCGTTACCTGGACCTGGTGGCCCTCGGGACGGTGGCCGACGTTGTACCAGTGATTGGGGAGAACAGGGTGCTGCTCAAGTTCGGCTTGGAGGAGCTCTCCAGGACCAGACGACCGGGCCTTGTGGCCCTGAAGGAGTTGAGCGGCCTCAGCGAAGGCCCAGTGGATTACGGCCATGTGGCCTTCAGACTGGCCCCGAGGATCAACGCAGGGGGACGCATGGAGCGAGAGGAGGTCCCCCTGAAGCTCCTGCTGACCCAGGACCCCGAAGAGGCCAAGAGGTTCGCCGAGGAGCTTGAAGAGGCAAACCGCGAAAGGCAAGCGCTGCAGGAACAGATCTACCGGGAGGCCAAGGAGATGGCCGAAACCTTGGAGGGGGAATGGGCCCTTGTGCTCTGCTCGGAGGACTGGCATCCGGGGGTGATAGGGATAGTGGCGTCCAAGATCGCCGAGGAGTTCTGGCTCCCCACCGTCTTGATCGCCCTGGACGGTAGAGAGGGCAAGGGCTCCGGCAGGAGCATTCCGGAGCTGCACCTTCGGGACGCCCTGAAGAGGTGCAGTGAGCATCTGATCGCCTTCGGCGGCCACAGGGCGGCAGCGGGCCTCAAGGTCCTGCGAGAAGAGGTCCCCCTCTTCAGAGAGGCCTTCAGAGAGGCCGTGAAACTCTCCCTCGGGGAAAGGCCCATCCCAACCCTGTACCTGGACGCCGAGCTCAGCCTTGGGCAGATAGACCTGAGGTTCACCGAGTTCCTGGAGCTGCTGCCCCCTTATGGGCCGGGGAACCCTCGCCCCCTCTTCTGCAGCGCCCAGGACCTCATCCTCGAGGGGGTGAGGAGGTTGGGAAACGACACGGTGAGGCTCTCGGTGCGCGAGGGCAGCAGATCTTACGAGGCCATATCCTTCGGGGGGTTCCCCGAGGAGTTGCCCCAGAGGGCCAAGATCGCCTTCCACCCTCGGACGGAGCAGTGGGAGGGCTACAAGAGGATCGTCTTCGAGGTAAGGGACCTGCAGGAGGCCTCATCGTGAAGGGGCAAAGACTGAGAAACCGGCCAGTTGCGTGGCCCCCTCCACGTATCTCCTCAGCCCCTGCGTTATCCCCTCGGCCAAGAGATCCAGGTACCGAGGGTCCCTCAATCGCCGCTCCTCGGTCCTGTTGCTGATGAAGGAGACCTCGGCCAGGATCGAGGGCATCTTGGCCCCCACCAACACCAAGAAAGGGGCCTGCTTCACCCCGAGGTTGATCACCCTCGCGTAACGCCTCCTCAGGCTCCTCACGAGCTCCCGTTGGACATGCAGGGCGAACTTGCGGGACTCCTCGACCTTCGCCCTCAGCATGAGGTCGTAGAGGATGAGCTGAAGGGCGTCGATCTTCGATGGCGGAACCCCGTTCTCCCGGGCCGCGAGCCGTAAGGCCTGCTTATCGGTGGTGAAGCTGAGGAAGTAGGTCTCCACCCCTCGTCTGGAACGGCGGCGGGAAGCGTTACAATGGATGGAGAGGAAGAGATCCCCCTTGCGGGCGTTGGCTATAGCCGTCCTCTGCTCCAAGGGGATGTACCTGTCCCCCTCCCTGGTGAGGACCACCCTCCAGCCCAGCCGCCTCCTGATCTTGTCCCGGACCCTCTTGGCGATCTTGAGGACGACGTCCTTCTCCTTCAGGCCGGTGGGGCCTATGGCCCCCGGATCGCGTCCCCCATGGCCCGGATCTACGACGACGGTGAAGGTCTTCTCCCTTCTGTACCCCTCCCCGTAGACGTCTATGACGACCCGGTAGGGGTCCTCGAGGGCAAAGACGTGGTGGTCCTTTAGGTCCCTGAGGTCGAGGACCACCCGCACCGTCTGAGGGCTGAACTGGCCGAGCCGTACCCTCCTGCAGAGGCCGTCCCTGATCGAGACCTCCCTGGGGACGTTCCTTTCGAGGCGAACGGGACTGATGTCCACGTAAAGCCGGGGGGGCTTGCCCCTCTGGGGATCCCCCCGGAGGAGACCGACCTGGAAGGAGGCCTCTGCCCCCAGGTCCACCACCACCCGGGTGTAACCAGGGGCCGCCCACCACCTGACCCCCTTCACCGGGACGGCGGCCTCTACGGCCCCCACCAAGACCCAGAGGAGGGCCAAGAACAAAAGGGGCCTCCTCCGGGGAAGCCCCTTCTTTATGGAAACCCGATGGTAGGACATTACCTCATGGCTTCGCGGCCAGCTCTCGCGGTGCAACTATCCTCGGCGCGATGAAGATCATGAGCTCCCGCTTCGTCTGCTCCCTGGTTTTCTTCTTGAAAAACCAACCGAGGAGGGGGATGTCCTTCAAACCGGGCACCCCATGGGTGCTCCCGGACTTGTCGTACTCATAGATGCCACCGAGGACCACCACCTCGCCATTCTTCGCCATCACCTCGGTCTTGGCCTTGCTCTTCTTTATGGTCGGCTCCCCCATGACCTGCCTGCTCCAGTCCGGGGTCTCCTTGGAGCACTCTATCTCCATCCTTACGTGGCCGTCGGCGGTCACATGGGGGGTGACGGTAAGCTTCAGGGTGGCGTCGATGAACTCGGTGGAGACCGTACCCTCCTCGGTCAGCTTGAGATAAGGGATCCTCACCCCCTGTTCGATGTAGGCCTCCTTGTGATCGAGGGTGGTCACCCTGGGGCTGGAGATGATCTTCCCGAGCCCCTCCTTCTCCATGGCGGAAAGCTTGACCTCAAAGAAGCGCGCAGGCAGGTTCCCCACGAGGAGGTTGAGGGCCCCTCCCTCGCCCACTTCTACGGCAGCGGGGAGGTTGACCACATAGTCCGTCGTCCCCGCCTCCTTCAGGGTCCCCTCAGTGCCCCCTGAA
>QMLK01000165.1 GCA_003646705.1 Deltaproteobacteria bacterium
AGAGGGAACCTTCTCCAGCTCCACAGGGACCATCACCGCTACCTCCTCCCTCATGCTCCCCTTCACGAAGAGCCACAGGAAGAAGGCCAGGATCAGGGAGAGGAGCTTTAGTCCCAGGTTCTCGGTGAAGAAGGCCCTTATCCTCTCCATCTATTCCTCTTGGAGGGGACCAGGAGGTTGCCCAGGACCTTGCGTAGCCTTCCCATCTCCAGGTTCCTGGTGAGCTTCCCCTTTATGGCCAGCGATATGGTCCCCCGTTCCTCCGATATGACGATGACCACGGCGTCGGTCTCCTCTGAGATCCCGAGGGCTGCACGGTGTCTCGTACCCAGGAGGCGACTCACCCTGGGGTTCTCGCTCAAGGGCAGGAAACAGCGGGCCGCGGAGACCCTACCCCTCTGGATCAAGACCGCCCCGTCGTGGAGGGGGGAGCCGCGGTGGAAGATGGACATGAGCAGTTCCCTCGAGACCCTGGCATCCAGCTCCACCCCCACCTCTACGTGTTCCTTCACGTCGGCCTCCCGCTCGAGCACGATCAAGGCCCCCCAGCGGTTTCTCGCAAGGGCCGCGGAAGCCTCTACCACCTCTTCAAGTAGCGATGGGCTGTAAGGGGGGAACCTGGCCGCCAGGAAGGGGTTCTTCCCCATGGTGGAGAGGGCACGGCGGATGTCGTCCTGAAAGATGACGATGATGAAGATAATGATCGATTCGATGAAGTTACTGAGGATCCAATGGATGGTGATGAGGCCCCACCTCTGGGCCACCGCAAAGGTGAGGATGAGAAAGGCCAGGCCCAGGAGCATCTCCAGGGAACGGGTCCCCCTCAACAGCAGCAGCACCCAATAGATGAAGAAGGACACTATAAAGATGTCCAGCAGATCCGACCAACGTATCTGCGCTATCAGCTCCCATATCCCCATTCGTCCGCTACGACTCTACCCGCAGGATGGCGTCCACGATGTCCACCACGTGTCTCGATGGTCTCACATCGTGGACCCTTACGATATGGGCTCCGTTGAGCACTGAGGCAGCCACCGCGGCCAGGGTGCCGAAGAGCCTTTCCCCGACCTCCACTCCCAAGACCTCCCCGATGAAGCGCTTCCGAGAAGGCCCCACCAGGATGGGTTTCCCCAGAGCGGCGAGCTCGTCCAGGTTCCTGAAGATCGCCAGGTTGTGCTCGAGCAGCTTCCCGAAGCCGATGCCCGGATCGACGATGATCCTCTCGGGGGGGACCCCCGCTGACTCGGCCCTCCTTATCCCCTCATCGAGGTAGGCGGTGATCTCCCCCATCAAGTCCTGATATTGGGGGTTCTGCTGCATGGTCTTGGGGGTGCCCTTGATGTGCATCACCACCACCGCGGCCCCATACTCGGCGGCGACCTCCGCCAGGTCGGGGTCGTAGTGCAGACCGCTTATATCGTTGACGATGGAGGCCCCGGCCTCAAGGGCCCTCTTCGCCACCTGCGACTTGTAGGTGTCCACCGAGATGGGGACATCCACCTTGTCGACCAAGGCTTCGATGACCGGCAAGACCCTGCGCAGCTCCTCCTCCAAGGGCACTGAGTCGGCCCCTGGGCGGGTGGACTCACCCCCCACGTCGATGATGTCCGCCCCCTCCTCCACCATCTCCAGGGCACGCTCCACCGCCCTCGAGGGGTCGAAGAAGACCCCGCCATCGGAGAAGGAATCGGGGGTCACATTGAGGACCCCCATTACGGCCGTCCTGCGGCCGAGCTCGAGCTTCCTGCCCCGGCAATCGAGGACGAACTCCCTCCGAGCCTTCAAGCCGCCTCCTTCAGGACCTCCTCGATCTCATCCCCGGTGAGGGACTCCCGCTCAAGGAGCGCTCCGGCCAAGCGGTGCAGGGCCTCGATGTTCTGCTCTATGAGCCCCTTAGCCCTCTCGTAGCACTCGTTGACGATCCGCCTCACCTCTTCGTCTATCTCCTGGGCGGTCTTTTCGCTGTAGTCCTTGTGCATGACCAATTCCTTGCCGAGGAAGACCTGCTCTTCCCTGCGGCCGAAGGACAAGGGACCGAGCCTCTCGCTCATCCCCCACTCACACACCATCTTCCGAGCTATCTCGGTGGCCCTCTCGATGTCGTTGCCGGCCCCTGTGGTGAAGTGGCCGAGGACCACCTCCTCGGCGGCTCTGCCGCCCATCAGCGTGGTGATGTTGGCCAGAAGGTACTCCTTGGAGTAGATGTGCCTGTCGTCTGTGGGCAACTGCTGGGTCACCCCCAGGGCCTGCCCCCGAGGGATGATGCTCACCTTGTGGATGGGATCAGAACCAGGGGTCAATTTGGCCACCAGGGCATGTCCGGCCTCGTGATAGGCGGTATCCCTCCGCTCCTCCTCGCTGATGATCATGCTCTTGCGCTCCGTGCCCATCAGGACCTTGTCCTTGGCCGCCTCGAGCTCCTCCATCCCCACCCGATCCTTGTTCTTGCGGGCGGCCAAGAGCGCCGCCTCGTTGACCAGGTTCTCGAGATCTGCCCCGGTGAAGCCCGGGGTGGAGCGGGCGATCATCCCCAGGTCCACGTCATCGGCCAGGGGGGTGTTGCGGGTGTGGACCTTGAGGATCTCCTCCCTCCCCTTGACATCGGGGATGGGGACCACCACCTGTCTGTCGAAGCGCCCGGGCCTCAACAGGGCCGGGTCCAGGATGTCGGGCCTGTTGGTGGCGGCGATGACGATGATCCCCTCGTTGGACTCGAAGCCGTCCATCTCCACCAGGAGCTGGTTCAAGGTCTGCTCCCGTTCGTCGTGCCCTCCGCCCAGCCCTGCGCCCCTGTACCTGCCCACGGCATCTATCTCATCGATGAAGACGATGCATGGGGCGTTCTTCTTGGCCTGGGCGAACAGGTCGCGGACCCTTGAGGCCCCCACCCCCACGAACATCTCCACGAAATCGGAGCCGCTGATGCTCAAGAAGGGTACATCCGCCTCCCCAGCTATGGCCTTGGCCAAAAGGGTCTTCCCCGTTCCCGGGGGGCCGACCAGCAGTATCCCCTTGGGGATCCTGCCGCCGAGCTTGGTGAACTTCTGGGGGTCCTTCAGGAACTCAATGATCTCCCTGACCTCCTCCTTCGATTCCTCGATCCCCGCCACGTCCTTGAAGGTCACCCGCTTCCCCTGATCCTTGGTGAACATCCGGGCGCGGCTCCGGCCGAAGGAGAAGGCCTTACCGCCCCCGGCCTGCATCTGGCGCATGAAGAAGATCCAGAGGCCTATCAGCACCAAGATGGGGACCCACGAGATGAGGAAGGAGTGGAGGAAGGGCGTCTCCTCGGACTTAGCGGCGATCCTCACCCCCTTGGCCCTGAGCAGCGGCACCACCTGGGGATCGGGGGGCAAGATGGTGCGGAAGGCGCTGCCGTCGGAGAGCTGCCCCGTCACCTTGTGTCCTTTTATGGTGACAGAGACGACCCTGCCGTCCTCCACCGCTTCGAGGAAGTCGGAGTAGACGATCTCCTTCTGCTTTGCCGGAGGGGTAAGGCTGTTGAACAGAAGGATCGCCAAAGCAGCGATGAAGAACCAAAGGAGAAGACTCCTGTGCATCCCTTAGCTCCTTTCTCCGCACATGATAACATCCCCACCCCTTTCCTTCAACATACTTGACGCATAAAGGGGCCTTGAGTCGAGGAAGGGGTCATGTTATCACTGCTTG
>QMLK01000166.1 GCA_003646705.1 Deltaproteobacteria bacterium
ATCCTCTTCTGTCCTCCGAAGGGCAGCCAAACGTGCCACTTCTGGTTCGACATACATCCTGACTTCGTAGAGTTGACTTACCGAGATCTTACGGAAAAAGAGCAAATCACTCAGGTTCTGTCGAATGATCTTGGAATCCAGCTCGCGGACGAAGGCCCCTCCTGTAGCCCCCTGCCTCACCTCGATGAGGCCGCTCAGCTCCAGGTACCTGATGGCCTCCCTGATCACCAGTCGGCTGACCCCAAACCGCTCTGCCAACTCCATCTCAGAGGGGAGCTTATCGCCTACGCGATAGTCTCCGGAGAGGATGGCCTTCTTCAGGACCTCGGCTATCTCCTCGTAGAGCCTTTTGCGTCTGGGGGAGGGCATTTGTTATATGTATAACAAATTTTTGCTCTTTGTCAATAGCGATCCTCATCGGCTCTGAGCGGGGCTGTGAGGGATGTGATCTAATCCCTTTGCCCTTCACCGCCTCGATTTATTGACATGGCAAAGGGAGCTGCCTTATAGTCTTAGCCTCGGTGGGAGGTGCAAAGGTGGAAAAGGTGAAGGTCGGCATCCTTGGGGCCACAGGGATGGTGGGACAGAGGTTTGTCCAGCTCCTGGTGGACCACCCGTGGTTCGAGATCACGGAGGTGGCCGCCTCTGAACGCAGCGCCGGCCGCAGCTACGGCGAGGTGATGCAGGACCGCTGGAAGGTGGAGCGGGAGATACCACCAGAGGTGGCGCGCCTCGAGGTGAAGGAGTGCGTGCCGGAGCTCCAGTGCCGGCTGGTGTTTTCGGCCCTGGACGCGAAGGTGGCCGGGACCATCGAGGAGGAGTTCGCCAAGGCGGGCTATGTGGTCTCGAGCAACGCCCGCAACCACCGCATGGACCCCGATGTGCCGCTGTTGGTGCCCGAGGTCAACCCGGATCACACCGAGATCATCCCCCAACAAAAAAAGCGCTGGCCCAAGGGGGGATACATCGTCACCAACCCCAACTGCTCGACCATCGGCCTGGTGATGGCCCTGGCGCCGTTGCACAGGCGCTTCGGCCTCAAGCGGGTGATGGTAACGACCCTCCAGGCCCTAAGTGGGGCCGGTTACCCCGGGGTGGCCTCCCTCGACATCCTGGACAACGTCATCCCCTTCATCTCGGGGGAGGAGGCCAAGGTGGAGACTGAGCCCTTAAAGATCCTCGGGCGTCTCGAAGGGGGACGCTTCGTGCCGGCAGAGATCGCCATCAGCGCCTCCTGCACCCGGGTGAACGTCAGGGATGGCCACCTGGAGAGCGTCAGCGTAGAGCTGCAGAGGCAGGCCACCGAGGAAGAGTTGATCCAGACCTGGCAGGAGTACAACCCCTTGGCCGATCTCGGTCTGCCCTCGGCACCGGAGCATCCCTTGGTCTACCGACCTGAGCCCGATCGTCCCCAACCCCTGAAGGACAGGGATGAGGGCCGCGGCATGACCTGCACCATCGGTCGGCTCAGGCCCTGCCAGGTGCTCCATTACAAGTTCTTCCTCCTCAGCCACAACACCATCAGGGGGGCTGCAGGGGCGGCCATCCTCAACGCCGAGTACCTCCTGAAGAAGGGGTATCTCTGATGTAACCCCCTCCATGCAGTGGCTCATCGTCCTCGCCATCCTCACCACGGGCCTGAGCGGCATCGGGGCCCAGGTGCTCCTCTTGCGCGAACTGCTGGTGTCCTTCTTCGGCAACGAACTCATCTTCGGGGTGGTCCTGGGCAATTGGCTGGTGGCTGAGGCCCTCGGGGCGTGGTGGGGAGGGAGGAGGGAGAGGGACCTGAGGACCTTTCTGCTGCTGCAGGTCCTCTTCTCCATCGCCCTGCTGGGGAGCTTGACGGTGGCCAGGGTCTTCAAGGCCTTGGTGGGAGAGGAGGCCGTGGCCTGGGGGCTGATCCAGGCCCTCTGTCAATCGGCCTGGGTCCTCCTCCCCACCGCCTTCCTCCACGGGGCCCTCTTCCCCGTGGGCTGTTCCCTCCTGGGGGAGAGCAAGGGGGCCACAGGGGCCATCACCGCGGCCTACGTGTGGGAGACCCTCGGCACGATCCTGGGGGGGCTCACGGTGGCCTTCTTCCTGCTGCCCCTGTTCAAGCCCTTCGAGCTCGCCCTGGCCTTGGCGGTCTTGCACCTCTTGCTCTGCGGCCTCCTCTGCCTCTACCTCCATCGGAGGATCGCCCTTATCCTCCTCCTGACCATCGGTCTCCTCCTGCCGTTGCTCCCCACGGGGGCGGATCGGTTGGAGGAGGCCTCCCTCAGGAGGCGTTGGTCCGGCTATGAGATCCTTCACCACCAGAACTCCCTCTACGGCAACTTGGTGGTCCTCCGTCGGACCGGGGAACAGACCTTCTTCCTCAACGGGTCTCCGATCATCACCGTACCCAACCCGAACCCCGCCCTTGAGGTCTTCGTCCACGTCCCCATGCTCCACCACCGGGCCCCTCGGCGCGTATTGGTCATAAGCGGAGGGACAGGGGGGATTCTGCAAGAGGTATTGAAACATCCCGTGGAGGAGGTGGATTACGCAGAGCTTGACCCCCTGCTCATCGAACTGGTCCGCAAGTATCCCACCTCCCTCACGGCCCGGGAACTGGGGGACCGGAGGGTGAAGCTGTGGACGGTGGACGGAAGGAAGCTCCTGCAAGTCTCCGAGAAGACCTACGACGTCATCCTCATGGGCCTCGGGCTTCCCTCAGATCTACAGGTCAACAGGCTCTTCACCCTCGAGGCCTTCCGGCTTATGGCAGCGAGGCTGAGGCCCGGAGGGATCATCGCCTTTGAGCTGCCCGCCTCCTCAGTCTACATGGGGCCTGAACTCCGGGGCTTGATGGGCCTCTTACTGGGGACCCTGAAGGAGGTCTTCCCCGAGGTGAAGGTGGCCCTCGGAGAGGGCACCCTCGTAATGGCCTCCAAGGAGAGCGGGACCCTGAAGGTCTCCGAAGAGGTCCTCACCAGGTGCATGAGGGAACGGGGCCTACGACTTCGCCTCCTCACCCCTTCCCTTATCTCCTACCTGTTCCAGAGGAGGCGCCTCCAGTGGTTCTGGGAGAACCTCGAGCTGCCTCGAGCGCTCAACGAGGACCTTCACCCCCTAGGGGTCTTCCACGCCCTCGCCTATCACAACGCGCTCTTCGACCCAAAGCTGGTGCCCCTCTTTGACCGCCTCCGGGGGCTGCCTGCCCGCTGGGGGATACCGATCCCCCTGGTCCTCTTTTTGGTGTTGTTCCTGGGTAGGGGAAGAGTCGGGGTGCCCACCGTCCTGGCCACCACCGGCTTTGCGGGGATGGCCTTCGACCTCCTCCTCCTTTACGCCTTCCAGACCTTCCACGGATACGTCTACCAGTGGATAGGGCTCCTCATCACCGCCTTCATGGTCGGGGTGGCCTTGGGGGCCTGGTGCACCGGGAGGTTTCTCACCAAAGGGCTTCCGCCCCAGTGGCCCTTCTTGACCGCAGAGGCAGGGGTGGGGCTGTACGCCCTGCTGTTGCCGGTGGCCCTCGGTCCCCTCAGGGCGGCAGGGGGCTGGGCCTTCCTCCCCCTCTGCCTCCTCGGCGGTGCCGTGGTCGGGGGACAGTTCCCAGCGGGGGCGGCCCTCTATCTCCGCCATTCAGAGGGGGCTGGAAGGACCGGTGGGCTGCTTTACGCCGCTGACCTCATGGGGGG
>QMLK01000167.1 GCA_003646705.1 Deltaproteobacteria bacterium
CCTCCTTGCCCCCCCCCCCTTGGTCGAAGATGAGGGCCGGGACCCCCGCCCCCCCCTCCAAGGCCTCCCTCCCCCCCCAGGGCAGGGGCCCCGGACCTCATCTTCGACAAAGGGGGGTGGGGCAAGGAGCCGATGGTACGGGTGATAGGCAGAGACCCGGCCGAGGTGGTGGAGAAGGTCTTGAAGATCCACGAAGGAGCCCGAGATGGCTGAGACCCAAAAGATCAAAGCCGAGCGGGGAGAGTTGACCCCGGAGATGGAAGCGGTGGCCCAGGCCGAAGGCCTGCGGCCGGAGGAGTTGATGGAACTCGTGGCCCGTGGGGAGGTGGTGATCCCCGCCAACAGGAACCACCGGAACCTCACCCCCAAGGGGATAGGGAAGGGTCTGAGGGTGAAGGTGAACGCCAACCTCGGCACCTCGACAGACCATGCAGACCTGGAGGAGGAGCTGGCCAAGCTACGCTTGGCCCTGGAGGCTGGGACAGACACCGTGATGGACCTTTCCACAGGAGGGGACCTGGACGCCATAAGGAGGGCCATCCTGGAGCGTTGCCCCGTGCCCCTCGGCACGGTCCCGATCTATCAGGCGGCCATAGAGGCGGCAGAGCGCAAGGGCGGGATCGTCTTCATGACCCCTGATGAGATCTTCGCGGTGATAGAGAGGCAGGCCTCAGACGGCGTGGACTTCATGACGGTGCACTGCGGGGTGACCCTCGCGGCCCTGGAGCGGCTGAGGAGACAGGGCAGGGTGACCGACATAGTGAGCAGGGGAGGGGCCTTCCTGGCCACCTGGATGCTCTACCACGGCAGGGAGAACCCCCTTTACGAGGATTTCGAGAGACTCCTGGAGATCGCCCGCCGCTATGACGTCACCCTCTCCCTGGGCGATGGCCTCCGTCCTGGGTCCTTGGCCGATGCCACCGACAGGGCCCAGATCGAGGAGCTCATCATGCTGGGGGAACTGGTGGATGAGGCCCGCCGGGCCGGGGTCCAGGTGATGGTGGAGGGTCCGGGGCACGTCCCCCTGGATCAGGTGGCGGCCAACGTCCTGGTCCAAAAGCGCCTCTGCCGCGATGCCCCCTTCTACGTCCTGGGGCCCTTGGTGACGGACATCGCCCCAGGCTACGACCACATCGCTTGCGCCATCGGTGGGGCCTTGGCCGCTTACCACGGGGCCGACTTCCTTTGTTACGTCACCCCTGCCGAACACCTGAGGCTGCCGAAGCCCGAGGATGTGCGGGAGGGGGTCATAGCGGCCAGGATAGCAGCCCATGCGGCGGACTTGGCTCGGGGCAGGAAGGAGGCCTGGGAGAGGGACCTCGAGATGTCCAAGGCCCGCAAGGCCCTGGACTGGGAACGGCAGATGGAGCTATGCATCGACCCGGTGAAGGCCAGGCAGCTGCGGTCCCAGCGCCTCCCCTCGGAGAAGGACGTCTGCACCATGTGCGGGAAGTTCTGCGCCATAAAGCTAGTGAAGGAGTTCCTCAGGGGCTGACCGTGTCAAGACCGAGGGGCGTCTTCGTAGCGGGCACCGATACCGGGGTGGGCAAGACCCTGATCGCGGCCGCCCTCACCCTGGCCCTCAAGGAGGAGGGGGTGGATGTGGGGGTGATGAAGCCCCTGGAGAGCGGTGGGCTGCGCTTCGAGGGAACCCTGATCCCCAGGGATGCCTATCACCTGAAGGAGGTCTCCGGGGTCGATGACCCCTTGGAGCTCATTAACCCCTACTGCTTCGAGCCCCCTCTGGCGCCTGCAGAGGCGGCCGCCCGCGAAGGGGTGGAGGTGGACCTGGGGAGGGTCTTCAAGGCCTACGAAGAGCTGGCCTCGCGGCACGAGGTGATGGTGGTGGAGGGGGTCGGAGGGCTGCTCGTGCCCATCTGCGAGGGGACGCTGCTGCCGGAACTGATCAAGGCCTTGGGGCTCCCCGTGCTCCTGGTGGGGAGGACCGCCCTGGGCACCATCAATCACACCTTGCTCTCCCTCTCCTGCTGCCAGAGGGAGGGGATCGAGGTAATCGGCTTTCTCCTCAACAAGGTGAGCCCCGATTCTGACCCCTCGGAGGAGTCCAATCCCTCTTGGATCTCCCGCTTCTCCAAGGTGCCCTACCTCGGCACCTTCCCCTATCTCGGGGAGCTGGGGGCCATCACCGAGGCCAAGGCCTTTCTCCAGCCCCTCTTCACAGAGCACATAGACCTTGGGCGGATCTTCGATCTCCTCGGGCTCAGCAGAGGCCGTACTTCTTAGCCGCTTGCTGGAAGCTCTCGAGGGACCGCTCTATCACCTCCATCTCCACACAGTAGGAGATCCGGAAGTGTCCCTTCTTGCCGAAGCCCCTCCCGGGCACGGTGAGCACGCGGTAGTTGTTCTGCAGGTCGGCCACAAAGGCTACGTCGTCATCGATGGGGGTCTTGGGGAACAGGTAGAAGGCCCCCTGGGGCTTTACCACCTGGTAGCCGAAGTCCACGAGGGCCCGGTAGAAGGTGTCACGGCGTCGGGCATAATCGGCCACGTCCACCGTCGCCCCGGCCACAAGGGGGATTACCCTCTGCATCAAGGCGGGGGCGTTGACGAAGCCCAGGACCCTGTTGGCCAGGATGAGGGCGTCCATCAACAGTTCCGCCTCCTCAAAGGACGGGTTGACGGCCACATAGCCGATCCTCTCCCCTGGGATGTGGAGGGACTTGGAGTAAGAACATACCGAGATAGTGGGGCCGTAAAGCCCAAAGGTGTTGACGGGTTTCAGGCCGTCGTAGAGGAGGACCTTGTAGGTGTCGTCGGTGATCAGGTAGATGGGTTTCCTCCTCCCCTTGCTCCGCTCCTTCAAGAGCTCGGCCAGTTCCGCCAGTTGTCCCCTTGGGTACACTACCCCTGTAGGGTTGTTGGGTGAGTTCACGAGGACGGCCTTGGTGCGGTCCGTGATCCGTCGATCGATGGCCTCTGGGTCCAAGGAGAAGTCCTCCTTCGTCTCCGCAAGGATCAGCCGTCCTCCGTGGTTCTCCGCGTAGTAGCCGAACTCCACGAAGTGGGGGGTCGGTGCGATCACCTCGTCGCCAGGGTCGAGAATGGCCTTCAGCACGATGTTGAGCCCTCCGGCGGCCCCCACCGTCATTACGATGTGGTCCTCGGTGAAGGGAAGGCCCGTTTCCTCCCGCAGCCTCTGGGCCACGAAGGCCCGCGTCTCCGGGAAGCCGTGGTTGGGCATGTAGCGGTGCATCCCGCGCTTGGGGTCAAGGGCCAGCTTCTTCAGCCCCTCCTTGAAGGAGGGCGGGGGTTCGTCCACGGGGTTCCCCAGGGTGAAGTCACAGACCCCGTCCCCCCCCTGGCGCTTCTTGAGCTCTGCCGCCTCTTCGAACATCCGCCTCACCCATGAGGAGGCCTCAAGCATCTGGTGGAGTCTGTCGGAGATCGGCATGGTCAACCCTCCCGAAAAAAATTTTGAGGCCATGGGGCCTTCCCCCATGGCCTCAAAAATAAAAGAGCCATGGGGGCCTTTTCGCTCACCCATGGCTCCCCTCGGTATGTGGACACCTCAGGGGCCCGGGTGAGCCCTCCTAAAGTAGAACCAAAAGTAGAAATCCCGTGCCACCATGGCTCTCAGCCTTTCTTAGACAAGTTTTCGTCAAATGTCAAGGGCTCCAGGAGCCTTCGC